>DASZCB010000196.1:0-1682 GCA_035943575.1 Rhodanobacter sp.
CGCTCGTTCATCGCAGGCCGGTCAGTTGCATATAGCCCTGCAGCAGCCCATGACCGGCGACGAACCAGACCCAGCCAGCAGCGGCGATGAACGGCCCGAACGGCATCGGAATCTCGCGCTCATGTTTGCGCAGTGCGATCAGGGTGCCACCGACCAGTGCGCCGATCAGTGACGACAGCAGGATCGTCGGCAGCAGCGACACCGGCCCCATCCACGCGCCCAAGGCGGCGAGCAGCTTGAAATCGCCGTGGCCCATGCCTTCCTTGCCGGTGAGCAGCTTGAATGCCCAGTACACACTCCACAGGCTCAGGTAACCGATGGCTGCACCGATGATCGACGATGGCGCGGTGACGAACATCGGTAGCAACGCCAGCAGCAGGCCCAGCCACAGCAGCGGAAAGGTCAGCTGGTCGGGCAGGAGCTGGGTGCGGAAGTCGATGCCGGATAGCGCGATCAGCATCCAGGTCAGCACCAGCCCGGCCAGGGCGGCCCACGATGGCCCGAACTTCCATACGATCACCGCGCTGAGCACGCCGCTGAGCAGTTCCACCAGCGGATACTGGACCGAGATTTTCGTCTTGCAGTAACGGCAGCGGCCACGCAACAGTAGCCAGCCGAACAGCGGGATATTATCCAGCGCCGACAACGGATGCTTGCACTGCGGACAATGCGAGGGCTCGCGCACGATACCCGGCGGCAGCGGCGTCGGATCGATCTCAAGCTCCAGCACGTCACGTGCTTCGCGCCGCCAGTCCGCCGCCATGCGTTCGGGCAATCGCAGAATCACCACATTGAGAAAGCTGCCCACCAGCAGGCCCAGCACACCGGCAAAGGCGATCCATAGGGCGAAGGGAAGTTCGGGCATGCGTCAGCCTTGTGCTTTGGGCCCCGCGGCAGGGGAAGGGCGTAGGGTACGGTGCTTCGCGTAGGAGCGCACCCTGTGCGCGATGCTCTTCGCAACAACGACAACATCAGGGCATCGCGCACAGGGTGCGCTCCTACAACAAGAACGGCGGGCAATGCCCGCCGTTCTTGTAACGTGCTTTGGAAGCCTAGAACGTGCCGGCGAGTTTGAAGATGGGCAGGTACAGAGCGATCACCATGCCACCGACCAGGGTGCCGAGCACGACCATGATGATCGGTTCGAGCAGAGTGGACAGGGTGTCGACCGCGTTGCTGACTTCTTCCTCGTAGAACTCGGCAACCTTGAACAGCATGTTGTCCAGTGCACCGGATTCCTCGCCGATTGCAGTCATCTGTACCACCATGTTGGGGAACAGGCCTGTCTGCTTCATCGCCAGCTGCAATTGATGACCGACCGAGATGTCGTCACGCATCTGCTTGACGGCATCACCGTAGACCACGCTGCCGGTGGCACCGGCCACCGCATCCAGCGCCTCGACCAGCGGCACACCGGCGCGGAACGTCACGCCGAGCGTGCGGGCGAAGCGGGCGATCGCGGAGTTGCGTACGATGTTGCCCATCACCGGCATCTTCAGCGCCATGCGGTCGAGGAAGTGGGCGAATTTGACCGAGCGTTTCTTCGCGATGATCAGTGCAGCAATGCTGCCGCCGATCACGCCGATCACGACCCACCAGTAGCTCTGCATGAACTCCGAGGCCGTGACCAGTAGCTGGGTCGGGGCCGGCAGCTGCGCGCCAGCGTCCTGGAAGGTCTTGGC
>DASZCB010000197.1:0-10957 GCA_035943575.1 Rhodanobacter sp.
GTCAAAGTAGGCTGGCATGCTGGGCAGCGCATCGATTTGCCCTGTCATATCATCGTGACGGCGTCGACAGGGGGTTAGCATGCCTCTTGCTATAACGGTCCCCGGACGCGTGACCTTCCTGACTGGATTCTGGATCTGTACCGATGAACAGCCGCATCATCCGCGACACTATGCCGGCCGACGCTTCCGTGCCGGCCGCCAACGACGCGTTGCCATCCGCCGCGCCGTCGGTGGATCTCACCGACAACCGGCTGTACATCCACCGCGAGCTGTCGCAACTGCAGTTCAACATCCGTGTGCTGGACCAGGCGCTGGACGAACGCGCGCCGCTGCTGGAGCGGCTGAAGTTCCTGCTGATTTTCTCGCGCAACATGGACGAGTTCTTCGAGATCCGGGTGGCCGGGCTGAAGGGCCAGATCGCGCTGGATCATGAGCTGATCGGCCCGGATGGCATCCCGCCGCGGCGCGCGCTGGCCGAGATCAGCGAGATCGCACACAAGCAGATCGAGCGGCAGTACGCGATCCTCAACGAGCGCATCTTGCCGGAGCTGGTCGCGCACGGCATCCGCATCGTTCGCCGTACACAGTGGACACACAAGCAGAAGCTATGGGTGCGTCGTTATTTCCGCGAGGAGGTGGCGCCGCTGATCACGCCGATCGGGCTCGATCCCACCCATCCATTCCCGCTGCTGGTCAACAAGAGCCTCAACTTTATCGTGCGGCTCGATGGCGTCGATGCGTTCGGCCGCGACTCCGGTCTGGCGATCGTGCCGGCACCGCGCGTGCTGCCGCGACTGATCCGCCTGCCGCTGGAGATCTGCGAAGGCGGCGACAACTACGTGCTGCTGTCCTCAATGATCCATGCGCATGCGGAGGAACTGTTCCCCGGCATGCAGGTGCTCGGCTGCTACCAGTTCCGGCTGACCCGCAACGCCGACCTCACGCTCGATCCGGAGGACGTCGAGGATCTCGCGCTGGCGCTGCGCGGCGAGCTGTACTCGCGCCGCTTCGGTGACGCGGTGCGGCTGGAGGTTGCCGACAACTGCCCGAAGGACCTGGCCGACTACCTGCTCAAGCAGTTTGGTCTCAATGAGTCGGAGTTGTATGAGGTGAACGGACCGGTGAATTTGGCGCGGCTGTTCCGCATCGCCAGCGAGGCGGGTTATCCGCAGTTGCAATATCCGACGTTCACTCCAGTGCTGCCGAAAGCGCTCAAACACGCCGAGGATTTGTTCCAGATCATCGGCAAGCAGGATGTGCTGCTGCTGCATCCGTACGAATCGTTCGCGCCGGTGGTCGACCTGCTGCGCCAGGCAGCCAAGGACCCGCAGGTGCTGGCGATCAAGCAGACGCTGTACCGCACCAACGCGAATTCGGAAATCGTCGACGCGCTGGTCGACGCTGCCCGCGCCGGCAAGGAAGTGACCGCGGTCGTCGAGCTGCGCGCGCGCTTCGACGAGGAGTCCAACCTCACGCTTGCATCGCGCCTGCAGCAGGCCGGCGCGATGGTGATCTACGGCGTCGTCGGCATCAAGACGCATGCCAAGCTGATGCTGATCCAGCGCCGTGAAGGCACCGATCTGGTGCGCTACGCCCACCTCGGTACCGGCAACTACCACACCGGCAACGCGCGCCTGTACACCGACTACAGCCTGCTCACCTCCGACGAGGCGCTGTGCGAGGACGTGCACAAATTGTTCAGCCAGCTCACCGGCATGGGCAAGGTGCTGCGCATGAAGAAGCTGCTGCATGCGCCCTTCACGCTGAAGAAGGCCTTGCTCGAACTAATCGCGCGCGAGACCGCGCACGCTGCGGCCGGCAAGCCGGCGCAGATCATCCTCAAGGTCAATGCGCTGACCGAACCCAAGGTCATCCGCGCGCTGTACAAGGCCAGTATCGCCGGCGTGCAGATCGACCTGATCGTGCGCGGCGTCTGCTGCCTGCGCCCCGGCGTGGAAGGCGTCTCCGAAAATATCCGTGTGCGCTCGATCATCGGGCGTTTTCTTGAGCACAGCCGCGCCTACTGGTTTGCCAACGACGGCGAGCCGCAGCTATATCTGTCCAGCGCCGACCTGATGGAACGCAACCTGGATCGCCGCGTCGAATCCGCGTTCCCGATCGAGGGCAAGAAGCTGCAGCAGCGCGTGCACAACGCACTGGAGCTCTACCTCAGCGATAACACCAGCGCGTCGCTGTTGCAAGCAGATGGCCAGTACCTGCGCCCAGCCATGATCAGCGGAGAACCCGTCCGAGATGTGCAGGCTGAGCTGCTGGATAAACTGTGCGGGTCAGCAGGCGGCAAGGCGCGCTGAAGCTGGCGGGCATTGCCTCGTTGTCGATCACGCCAGCGCATTCCTGATGGCTCATCGTGGAGTAGGATTCCGCCATCCAGGCCAACACTGGTAAGGCTGCGTGAGCGCATCGACACTTCTGTGGGGCATGCTGTTCGGATCGATCGGGTTTGGCTTCTTCCTCTACGGCAGAAAACAACGGACGATCGTGCCGCTGACATGCGGACTGGCGCTGATGGTGTTTCCGTATTTCGTGTCGAGTACCGCGCTGCTGATACTCATCGGCGTGTTGTTGATGGCGATCCCGTATTTCGTCAGGGTGTGAGGGCAGTAGGCGAGCTTTCTGGTCCGGGACAGACTGAACGCACATCTGCCCCCGGCGCGACAACCGATTCACCTGGTTCGCGTTAGCTCTTGTATCCCTACCAGGATAGATCGCTGGACTGTCGTGCCAGCGACATGTTTTTCCATCACGATCGCGATGCAGTGGGCCACTGCCGCCACGACCGTGATTACCGTGGCGGTCTTCTCTTGAACACACTCATGGTGATCGACAACATACAAGCGGGCGCCATCCGGAAATGGCCGGCAGGCGATACCGCGTGGATGTTGTTCGTGTTGTGCATAGGCCTGATGGCTCGACTGCTTCATATCGAAAGCCAGCCGCTCTGGCTCGACGAGGCGTTGACCTTCCAGCGGATTCATCTCGGCACAGGCAGCCTGATCGCCGACAGCTACGCCAATCGGCACATGCCGAGTTATTTCCTGCTGCTGCAGCTGATCTCGCAACTTGGCACGGACAATGCGTTGCTGCGGATTCCCTCGGCACTGTTCGGTGCGTTGTCAGCCGGCATGGTATTCGTCATCGCGCGGCGCATCGGTGGCCGCGGCGCGGCCATCGTCGCCGGACTGCTGATGGCGCTGTCGCCGCTGCAGGTGCAATACGGCCAGGAAGCCCGCTCCTACACGCTGGTCACCTTGCTGATCACCATTGCGTTGTGGGGCCTGGTACGCCTGGCGCAAGATCCGGCGCGCGCCGCGTTGGATCTTCGCCACCCCGATGCTGACTGGCGCGGCTGGGCAGCCTATGTACTTGGCACGGTCGGCGCGCTGGATGTGCTCAGCGATGCGGCACCGTGGCTGATCGCCGCCAATGCTTCGCTGCTTCTGATCTGGCGCGGCCTGCGCCTGGAACCATCGCCCGACCCGCACACCGGCTTTCGGCGCAACTGGCTGCTCAGCTTGGCGGTCATCCTTGTGTGCTGCGTGCCTTTCTACGGCGCGATTCTGGCGGCCAGCGATGGCCAGATGTTGCAGAAGTTCGACTGGATTCCCCCGTTGAGCTGGCGAAATTTCAAGGTCGCCGCCAAGAGCGCGTATCTCATGCGCATGGCGGCGGTAGTGCGGCTCACTGTATTGCCCACGGCGGTGCCCTTGCTCGGGCTGCTGGTTGCGCTGTTGGGGGCTGTCGGACTGTGGCGTATGCGCAGACGGCTGGAAGGACGCGTACTGCTGTTGGGCTTTGCCGTACTGCCGTTATTCCTGTTGGCGATCTCGCTGGTCAAGCCCATGCTGCTGCCACGCTATATCCTGTGGAGCGCCGCGCCATTTTTCGTGTTGGCCGGCATCGGGGCCGCTACTCTGCCGCATCGCATCCTGCCTTTCGCGATGACCCCGTTGATGTTGCTATGCGTGGTCAATCTTGCGCCGATCTACCGGATCGAGACGAAGCCGCGCTGGGACATGGCCGCCGCCACACTGGCCGCCGATGTGCGCCCCGGCGATACCGTATTCACCGGCGACCCGAATGCGCCCACCATGCTCACGGTGCTGCGACCTCGAAACGCCGCGCCGCTCGAGACCACCGTGCTGGTAACGCCGCGACTTGACTTGGCGTTGGCACGATGGAAACAAGGCGGCCGTGTCTGGGCGGTGAACGGCCGCTCCGCCTTGGGCGAGCGCGAGGACCTGGATGCCTTCAAGGGCCGCATCGCCGCCTTGGGCACCCCGACCTTGCAGATACCCGAAGGCAAAGAAATCACCATCCTGATGTTTCCTCCAGCCGCCAATGCCGATTGATCAAAGCTGACCAGAGAGCCGTATCTCGTGCGAGGCGTTGCACCCGCCAACATCGGCCACGCAGGGAAAGTCGGAGCACGGGCGGGAGGATGCAGCCTTCCTTCCTCAGTCGCTGGGACTGGTGCACGCAGCACGACGCTGGCCTTCAACCTGCACGATTTCGTCGCGATCCTGCAGCACGATGCTGGCGGTGTAGTGCTCAGCCGAAGCGAAGCCCACGCGGCCGCGTCCCCGCGAGTTTCCGCCGCAACTCACTTCCCACGTCAGGTCCGTGCTGCTTCGATGCTGGTTACTACGTTGACATTGGGTGAGCGCGGGCAGGGGAGCAACGGCGAAAGTGGTCCAGGGATCGGCCCCTTCGTCCACGCAACGCCATTCGATCACCGGCTTGCCGCGGCGACCATGATCGATCGGCGTGGTCACGATTTTCCACAGTCCCGGCATCGCCGCGAAATCGCCGGGGTCGGCACGGCTGGGCGTACTGCAGAGGAGGCCGCCTGCGATCAGCAGCATGAGGGCGAGACTGCGGCCGGTTAAGGAAGGGTGGCAGCAGCGCCACGCTGATGGAATGGAATCAGCCATGTGGTTGGGGCAGTCTCCGCAGCTTGGGAACAGGCGAACGCCCTGCCTGTACTCAGGCAGGGCGCGATTCGCACAATGCTCAGTCCTTGAGGGCGGCGACGGTCGCCTCGGAGGAGCCGGCATCGTCGAAGTCGAACATATCCATCAGGTTGCCGATCGCCGGCGCATTGACCGGCACATAAGGGTCGCTGCGCCGCGCGACCGGGTTGGGCAGGTTGTCACGGCTGCGTGCCGAGATCGCTTCGTGCAGATCCCAGTTCGCCTCGACGAATTTGTCGAAGGACACATGATCGTAGTACGTGTGTACCACGCGGCCGCCCTCGGAGTAGCGCGAGATCACCAGCAGCGGAATGCGCGAGCCATCGCCGAAGAAGTCGATCGGCTGCACATAGCCCGAGTCGTAGTAGCCGCCGCCTTCATCAAACGTCACCATGATCACGGTGTCGTTCCACACCTTCGGGTTCGCCTTGGCCATGTCGACGATCTTCTTCACGTAGCCGGCGAAAAGTTCCAGCTTCGACGAGGCTGGATGGCCGTCCAGAATGCCGTCGGGCTTGGCGATCGATACCGCCGGCAGCGTATCGTTCTGGATATCCGTGTAGAGGTCGTTGATGTCCTGGTTGTTATCGCGCAGGTCGGGGTTGGTCATTACCTGAGTGGAGTAGAGGAACGGATCACAGATGTTGCAGAACGTGCCGGCCTCACCGTTTTCCTTGCCATTGCCCCAGCCTTCGCCGTAATACTTCCAGCTGACGCGATGACGTTCCAGCAATAGCGCGAGATTGTCCTGCGTGGTGGGCGGGATGGTGAACTGCTTGCTGCCCAGCGGCGCAGGCGTACCGTCGCCGAGGTAGCCAGGGTTGTAGTTGTTCACCAGGTAGTACGCGCCCGGTCTGCAGTCGGTGCCGCGGAAGGTACGGTAAGGCAGCGAGCGCAGATAGGACTTGACCGGCCCCACACCCGGCTGCGTGTCGTCGGCACAGTTGACGTAGGAACCACCACCGTAACCGTCCTGCACATACCAGTTGTTGGTGCCGGGTTGCGTATCGGGATTCTCGATCTGATTCGCCGGCGGCATGACTGGATGGCCTTGCGGATCGGCGTAGTAAATCAGGCTGCCGAAACCAAGCATGATGTGGTTCGCGCCGGTACCACCCATCACCGCCTGATGGAAGTTGTCGCTCAGCGTGTAATTGCGCGCCAGCTCGGCGAAATACGGTGCATCACCTTGCGCGATGTTGAGGAACTGCATGGCCGTGGAGCCTTCGCCGGTGGTCTGGTCGGTGAAGCCGGCCGGTTGTGCCTTACCGTTGTTGCCGGCACCGATGGTGGTCTCGACCCAGGGGAACAGATCGTTGCGGCAGCCGCTCGGGTTATGCGGCGTGGCTGTCTGCACATTGCAGTCGAGCTGCTGCCACATCTGGAAAAAGCGGTGGACCGGGCTGTTCGCATAGTCGCTGGCGCTGATCGACGCATGCATGTCGACCGGTGCGTTTGGCAGCTGGGCCGGAAACCGCGTGTCGATGACGTGATTCGGGAGGCCGGTGCCGCCTTCCGCAAGTTCGACGTAGTCCTCCTGTGGCAGCGCCGGCTCGATGGACTGTGCCTGCGCCGCCGACGCGAACGGTGCTTGGGTCGGTGCGCCGCCGGTGTTCATCGCCGGCAGCTGCGCATAGGGCGCGGTATGCGTCGGCGCGACCGAGTAGGCGCCGGTATTCGATGCCTGCCATTGAAGCGCAGCGGCAACGTTCGGCCCTGGCGTGCCATCCATGTTGACGATGCCTTCGGACAACAGGTTGCGTACGCTCTGGCCGCGTGGCGGCTGGTAGGTGGCGTAGACGTGGTCGAAAGTACGGTTTTCACCGATCAGCAGGATGACGTGCTTGATCGGCGTCCGTGTGAGATCGCTGCGATCACCGCCATGGCGGGGGCGATGCAAAGTGACGACGCCACCGGGCAACCCGGGTTGATGAAGCGTGCCGGCGGCCGGCACATGACGAAACGTCGCGTCCTTGTCGGGTGGCGTGGATTGTGCGCTGACGACACCGGCAAGGCCGGCGGCGAACACACCGATGAGTAGCGGCTTCAACCGCTTGCGGCCAAACATTGTATGCATGACAGGATCTCCTGCTGACGACCGGCAAAGGTTGTCTTCGAGTAATCCCCCTGATTGCCGGCTTGCGTGTGCCGAGCGCTCCGCAAACCGACCCTAGTGTGGTTCGCGCAGATGACGCTACGTTGGCACTGCCGCGACAGCGTGCGAGCCCGGCATGACAGTGCGGCTACCGTGTGCTCGCTCGCGTGCCCCGGCGCCGGCGGTGGCCGGCGACCAGCCCGCGGTTCACGCCGGCAGCAGCTGGTAGGGCCGCATCATTTCGTTGTCCTCGTGTTCGAGGTAGTGGCAATGCCATACGTAGCGACCGGGTTCGCCTTCGAAACGCATGGCGATGCGCGTGACCATGCCGGGATCGGCGCGCACGGTATCTTTCCAGCCGGTCTCATGCGGTGGGGGCAATTGCGCGGGCCCTTTGTACTTGATGACGCGGCTGGCGTTCCATGCAAACAAGTCGAACGGGCGCCGGTCGATGATCTGGAAGCGCACCAGGTGCAAATGGATCGGATGCGCGTCGCCGGTGATGTTGACGAAGCTCCAGGTTTCGATCGTGTTCTGCTTCGGCTTTTCAGTAACCGGATCGGACCACATCCGACCGCCGAGCATCATCATCATCGGGTTGCCGCTCGCGTCGTCCTGTTCGCCCACGGTCAGCATGCGATGGCGCACCGCCGTTGCAGGGTCGATGCGCTGCACCGGCCGCAGCGTCGCCGGCAGGACCGACGCATCGGGCCGCCCGCGGTCGCGCACCCGAAATTCCAGAATGGCCTCGGACTGCTGACGCAGATGTACGGTCTGCCCAGCCATGCCGGTGAAATCCACCATCACGTCAGCGCGCTCGGCCGGATAGAGTTCGATGCGCAAGCGCTGCAACGGTGCAGCCAGCAGCCCCTGGTCGCTGCCGATCTGCTGGAACACGTGTCCCTGCGACAGCGACAGATCAAAGAAGCGGGTGTTGGCCACATTGATCAGGCGCAGGCGGTAACGCCGCGGCTCCACGTCGAAGAACGGATAGAGCTTGCCGTTGCACAGCACGCCGTTGCCGTGGCATTCCGGAACCCATGGCGCGGATGGATCGTCCGAGACCGGGTAGTACAGCTGGCCATCCTGCGCGATCAGGCGGTCGCACAGGATCAGCGGCAGGTCGCAGTCCCCGGATGGCAGGCCAAGCGCCTGCTCGTCCGCATCGCGCACATTGAACGCGCCGAACAGTCCGGCGTAGATGTTGAGCCGGGTGATGCCCATCGCATGGTCGTGGTACCACAGGCTTGCCGCGTCCTGCACGCCCGGATAATGGTGCAGCGCCGAGTGGCCCGGCACGAACCAGTCCTCCGGCCAACCATCGCTGCCGGCCGGCACGCGCGCGCCGTGCACATGCGTCACCGTGCGCACGGCGGGTTTCGTACGTTCCGCGCCGTGGATGTTGTGGTCGATCGGCAAGAAGTGCTTCGTCGGCAACGCATTGACCCATTCGATCAACAGCGGTTCGCCGCGCATGGTTTCGAAGGTCGGGCCGGGTGAGCGACCGTCGTAACCCCACATGGGCGTGGGCGGCAGATCGCGATGCACGCGCGCGCTGAACGCACACATCTCCATCCGGTAATACGGCAGGCTGCGACCGGGATAGGCAGGATGCGTGCGCTGGCCCGCCGGACGCGCGATTGGCGGCACCGGCAGCGGATCGACGAAACGCGCCAGCGTGGCCGGATTCACCAGCGGCATCTTCGGCGTCGCCAGCGTCGGCATCGCCATGCGCATCGGCATCGTACGCGCCGCCGACGCAGCATGTAGCACATCGGCAAGCGCATAGCTCCCGATCAGACTGCCGGCTCCGCACAGAAAGCGACGACGTGAGAGCATCATCGGTCAGCACCCGGGGCGGCGCGATCCACTGTGTGGATACGGGCAGCATGCCGCCCGCTGGAACGAAATGCGCGTCTCATCCGGCAACCCTAGGCGGTGCCCGTGACGGAAATGTGGCAGCTCAAAAAAAAGCCCTCGGCAGAGCCGAAGGCTTTTTTATTCAATGGTGGAGCGGATGGGGATCGAACCCACGACCTTCGCATTGCGAACGCGACGCTCTCCCAGCTGAGCTACCGCCCCACGTGAGCGGCGAATGTTAGCAGCGTGCTCAGGCTTCGCCAAGAGCCGCGCCAGCTGATCACAAGGGTGACCGGGCGCGGCGGGTGGGATGCTCAGGCGGGCAGCAGGTTCTGGAGCCGGTCGTGCAGTACGTCGCGGCGCCAGCCTTCGAGGAACTCGGGCCATTCGGCGGTGACCACGTATTCCTCCAACGCCTTGCGCGGGCAGAGCAGGCCGGGCGGCAGGTCGAGTTCGCCGGCGAGGGTGTCGATCAGCTGCTTCATCGCGCCGAGTGCTTTCTTCGCCTCGCCTTGCGGATGGCCGGGGATGCGCGCGGTGGCGGCAATTTCCTCGGCACTGACGGCGGGTGCGAGCAGTTCGAACAATTCGCTGCGCTGAGCCGAACGCAGCGCGCGCTGGCCGCGGCTGCGTTGTTCGATATCGGCGAGACTGGCCGGTGGCTGCTGCGCCAGGCTCAGTGCCAGGGTGTCGTCGAGTAGCCACGGGCGCGGTACGTCGAGGCGGCGTGCGCTTCGATCGCGCCACTGCAGCAGGCGCCGGAGCAGCGCCTGTTGCGCGGCCGGCCATTCGGCGGCGCCGCGCATCGTGCGTTGCGGTTGCGGGTCGCCGTCGCGATGGCTGGCGCGGCTTTTCAGGCGTTCGCAATCCTCGGCGTGCCAGGCGTTGCGGTCGCGCTGCTGCAGGCGCTCACTCAATTGTTCGTGGATGGTTTTCAGGTACACCACGTCCAGCGCGGCATAACTGCATTGCGAGGCGGTGAGCGGGCGCTGCAGCCAGTCCGAGCGGGTCTCGCCTTTGTCCAGTTCGACTCCGGTCAGTTCGGCGACCAGTGCGCGATAGCTAATGCCCAGACCCATGCCGACGAAGGCCGCAGCGATCTGGGTGTCGAACAGGATGTGCGGGCCGTCCGGCAGCAGCGGGGCGAGAGTTTCCAGATCCTCGCTGGCGCTGTGCATCACGGTGACTGCCGGGCCGGCGCCGAGCAGTGGCTGCAGCGTGTCGCCGATGTCGAACGCGAGTGGATCGATCAGCGCATGGCGGCCATTCCAGCCCAGCTGCAGCAGCGCCAGCTGCGGGTAGAACGTATTGCGGCGCATGAACTCGGTGTCGAGACCGACCGCCGCATCCGCGGGCACGGTAACCAACCACGCCTGCAGCGCGTCGCGATGATCGATCCACTCGGCGGCGGCGATTTCGGGCAGTGACATCGGTACTCCTTGAAAGACGCCGGGCATGCATTTGCCCTGTCGGCGGTTTGTGCCTATGGTGGACAGCGCACGATAACAGGCCGCATCAGGGACGCCCATCTATGCCGAGCAATGCAACTCTGCGCCGTCAACGCACTCTTGGTGGGGCGCTGGGGATAATCGTGCTGGGGTGTGCGTTGACGTATCACTTTTTCCCGCGGGTATTCCATGTCGATCCGACCCAGGCGCCGCGACGCTCGATGTCGATGGGCACCGCGGCGCCGGCCAGCGGATTGCAACCGGAGCGGACATCGGCGATCAGCGAAATCGACGCCGGGCCGCCGCTGACGCTGGCGCCGGCCGCGGTGATCGCCGCGCACAGCAGCAAGAATGCCAACCTGCCCGAGCAGATGAGCGCGGACCCGCCGGCGGTGCAGGCGTTGCTTGCGCGCGCGGCCAAGGCGCTGCATGCCGGTCAGCTGGCCGGCGACGCAAACAGCGCCGCCGCCCTGTTTGCGCAGGCGCTGAAGGACAAGCCGGATAGCCGTCGCGCCGCGCAAGGCATGTTCGACGTGCGTGCGCGTCTGGTGGCGGAGATCGAC
>DASZCB010000198.1:0-5828 GCA_035943575.1 Rhodanobacter sp.
CGGCCCCATCGGCAGGGTCTGCGTGGTGACTGGTGTTTCTTTGGTCACGTCATGGCCTGCGGCATCCTTCAGCGCATTCCCCGCAGAGTCCTTCACCGTCTCTGTGTAGCTGGTGGTTTGCACCACCGGCACGTCGACATAGGACTTGAAGTTCTGCACCACGCCCTGCGACACCAAGAGCAGAGTCATCAGTAGCGACAGCGGCAGCAGCACGTAGAGCGTGCTGCGCGTGAGGTCGACCCAGAAATTGCCGATGCTGAGCGAGCTGCGTCGACTGAAGCCACGCACCACCGCCACCAGCACCGCGATACCGGTCGCCGCGGAGAGGAAATTCTGCACCGCCAGACCCGACATCTGGGTCAGGTAGCTCATCGTCGACTCGCCGCCGTAGCCTTGCCAGTTGGTGTTGGTGGCAAAACTGATCGCGGTGTTCATCGCCGAATCGGGCGACACCGCACCGAAATGTTGCGGGTTCAACGGCAGCCATTGCTGCACGCGCTGCAACAGATAGACAACCAGCACGCCGAGCACGTTGAACAGCAACATGGCCAGCGCGTAACGCTTCCAGCTCATGGCTTCGTTGTCGCGGATGCCGCACAGGCGATAGATGCCGCGTTCCACGCGACCGCCGAAGCGTGTGACCCGGTTCGGCGCATCGGCGAACACCAGCGCCATGTAGCTGCCCACTGGCTTCACCAGCAGCAGCAGCACGACCAGATACAGGCCAACTTGCAGGAAATCATTGGTGGTCATTCGAACCACTCCGGCTTGAGCAGGGCCACCAACAGGTAGCCGGCCAGCGCCACGGCGATCAGGCCGGCGAGGACATAGAGGACATTCATGACTGGGAACTCAGGCAGTGGAGGAAGGCAGACTCGGCAACCGGTCTACTTGCGCGGACTCAGCCGGTCGCAGATCAGCGCAAAGCCCAGCGTGGCCGCGCACAGCACGAGCAGGAACAAAAGGTAGACGAAATCCATCGGCGTCGACTCCATGAAAGGACGACGCACACTGTAGGAAGTGCCGCATAAGATCGGGGTAGCGATTCGGCCGCTACGCGTATAGAACGCGTAAAGTTTTCCGGGCGGCGTGTGGATCGCGGCTCAGGCAGTCATGTTCAGGCGGTCATGTGCAGCCGGTCGTCACCGTCCGCCGCGGAGTCCGCCGGCAGCCGTTCGATCGCATAACCGGCCGAGTCCCACGCATCGAGTCCGCCAAGCAGCGGGCGCACGCGCCGGTAGCCGATCGCCATCAGCAATTGTGCCGCCTTCGCGGCGGAGACTTCGTTCGGGCAACTGCAGTAGATCACCAGCTCGCGATCCGGCGGAATGCCGTACAACACCTGATCGACGCTGTCCAGATCGGCCAGCAAGGCGCCGGGGATGATGCGCGTGTCGAGCAGACGCGCGGCCTGCGAGCGCACGTCGACCACGATCGGAGTCTGCCCCGTTGCAATGGACTCGTTCAACTCGTCCACCGTGATGCGCGCCATGCGCAAGGCCACCAGCAGACGGCGGCGCTGCCACCACTTGGCGGCGATATACAACGCAAGCAAGACCAGCAGCAACTCGAACGCCAGCGTGCCGGCACTCGCCAACGCTGCCAGCACCACGTCGATCTGCGCGGCAAAGGCGTAGCCGAGTCCCACCGCAAGGCCAGCCCACAACAGCGAGCCGATCCCGTCCAGCAGCAGAAACGTGGGGATGCGCAGACCCATCGCACCAACCAGCGGTGGTGCCACCGTGGACAGCCCCGGCACGAACTTGGCGATCAGCAGCACCCGTCCGCGCCAGCGCTGGAAGCGCAGCTCGGACTGCTTTACGCAGGAATCGGGCGACAGCGAGATACGACAGAGCGTGCGCATCACGCCGGAACCGAAGCGCCGACCGGCCCAGTACCAGGCCAGGTCGCTGAGCAAGCACGCGAGTACCGCGGCCAGCACCACGGCAGCCACCCCCAGCTTGCCGTTCGCCGCCAGCGCACCAGCCACGATCATGGTGGGCACCGCCGGCACCGGCACGCCGGCCTGCTCTACCAGCACATTGAAGAACACCAGCAGCAAGCCGTATTGCGCGATCAGCGTGATGATTTCATGGGCCATCGGATCGGTACTCGGTGCGCGTCCGCGTAACTGCAGGCATTGATGATTGGGCCGGCGGCCGGCTATTGCAAACCCGTGCGCGTGGCCGCCGTCGCATATTCGTCAAGATGACGCGGCGACATGCCGCGGCGCAATTGTCCGCACGGCCCTATAATCGCAACGATACGCCGCCTTGAAGCCTCCATGATCCTGATGCCAGCCGACGCCAGCCGCCCTGCCGACTTCGCCCACGTGCGTGACCTCGCCGCTGCCGACATGCAGCGCGTCGATGCATTGATCCGCCAACGGCTGTCCTCTGACGTGGTGCTGATCAACCAGATCGCCGACCACATCATCGCCAGCGGCGGCAAGCGCCTGCGTCCGATGCTGCACGTACTGGCTGCCGGCGCCGCCGGCTACCACGGCGACCACCACACCAAGCTTGCGGCGATCATCGAGTTCATCCACACCTCAACGTTGCTGCACGACGACGTGGTCGACGAATCCGACCTGCGCCGCGGCCGCAAGACTGCCAACGCGCTATGGGGCAACGCCGCCAGCGTGCTGGTCGGCGACTTTTTGTATTCGCGCTCGTTCCAGCTGATGGTGGAACTGGACGACATGCGCATCATGCGCATCCTCGCCGACACCACCAACACCATCGCCGAGGGCGAGGTGCTGCAGCTGCTCAACATCGGCAATGCCGACGTCAGCGAGGCGGCGTACCTGGCGGTGATCGAACGCAAGACCGCGGTGCTGTTCGCCGCAGCCACCGAACTGGGCGGCATCCTCGGCGGACTGCCGGAAGCGCAAGTGACTGCGTTGCGCCGCTACGGCATGGAGCTGGGTTACGCGTTCCAGATCGCCGACGATCTGCTGGATTACGTCTCCGATGCCGACACGCTGGGCAAGAACATCGGCGACGATCTGGCCGAAGGCAAACCGACCTTGCCGCTGATCTACGCGCTGGAGAAGGCGAACCCGGAGCAGGTGCAGTCGTTGCGCCACGCGATCGAACACGGCGGCCTCGACTCGCTCGACCGCATCATCGCCTCGATCCGCGACTCCGGCGCACTGGAGCGTACCCGCGAACGCGCGCTGATTCATGCGCAGGCTGCGCGCGAGGCGCTGGCCGTGCTGCCCGCCTCGGCTTATCGCGATGCGCTGGCCACGCTGGCCGACTATTCGGTGCAGCGCACGTTCTGACGACTCTCGCAGGGGAAAGCAGGCCGCTGATGTGGTTGCTCAGACCGGGGTTTGGAGTCGCCACGGAAACCCATCGTTCAGCCATAGGCGCTGGCACCGCCGCCGCCAATCGGCCAGACTTCGCCCATGCCCCATCTCCGCTCAACCGGTTGGTTGTTATGGCTCGTGGCGATCCTGCTGCCGCTGGCGCCGGCGCATGCCGCCAGCGCGAGCTATCGCTATGACACCGTGCATAGCCAGATCGTCTTCAGCATCAGCCACGACGGGTACTCGCGTCCGTTCGGACGGCTGCACATCGCGAAGGGTTGGTTGCGTTTCGATGCGGACGACTGGAGCACGGCGGCCACCGAACTGGATATCGACCTGGCCGGGGTGGACATGGGCGACACGGACTGGAACAAGGCCGTGTGCAAACCATCCCTGCTCGACTGCACGCACAACCGCTATGCACACTTCGTCAGCAGCAGCGTCGAACGCAAGGACGACCATCACGGGGTCTTGCGCGGTCAGCTGACCCTGCGCGGGATCAGTCAGCCGCTGAGCCTCCCTTTCACTTTCAACCGTGCCGCCAAGACCATCTACGGACTGCATGCGGTCGCCGGTTTCTCGGCCAACACCATGCTGGATCGCGAGACGTTTGGCATCACCGCCAACCCCGACTCGATCGGCCAGCAGGTCAGTATCTGGCTGGAACTTGAGGCGATTCGCGACGAGCACGCCATTCCAACATCGAAGGAGCAACCATGAGTCTGCGCAGCAATGATCGCCAATGGGGTTCGGTCGCCAAGTTCTTCCACTGGGTCATCGCGCTGGCGATTCTCGGCAACGGCACCTTCGGTCTCCTGATGGATCTGGCGCAATCGCCGATGCAGAAGATCAACTGGCTCGCCCTGCATAAGTCGATCGGCCTGACCGTGCTGGCGCTGGTGTTGTTGCGCGTGCTGTGGCGCTTGCGTGACAGGCGCCCGCAGGAGGAGCCGGCGCCGCGCTGGCAGCAATGGGCTGCGCGGGCCGTGCATGGTGTTCTGTATGTGCTGATCGTGGCGCTGCCGCTCAGCGGCTGGTGGTTCAACTCCGTCACCGGCAAGCCGCTGCAGTGGTTCAAGTTGTTCAACCTGCCGGCACTGGCGGCGAAGAACGACGACCTGCGCCATTTAGCGGGTACCACGCACGAATACCTGTTCTGGTTTCTGCTGCTGGTGCTGGTGGCGCACGTCGGTGCCGCCCTGAAACACCATGTGTTCGATCGCGACAACGTGCTGCGCCGGATGCTGCCGTTCGGCCGTCCGCGCAACGATGCCACCACCCGAGGAGAATCCCGATGAAACGTCTTGCCACGCTGCTTGCACTCGCCTTGCCCTTCGCTGCTACTGCTGCCGACTACACCGTGCAGCCGGCAGCGAGCACGCTGGGTTTCAGCGATACCTTCCAGGGTGAGGCCTTCAATGGCCACTTCGGCCAGTGGACGGCGGCGATCAGCTACGACGCAGCCAACCTCGCTACCTCGAAATTCGACGTCGAAGTGGCGCTGGCCAGCGTGAAGACCGGCGACAAGGATCGCGACGGAGCGTTGCCCGGCTCGGACTTCTTCGACATCGCGAAATTCCCGAAAGCACACTTCGTCAGCACCGGTTTCCATCAGAGCGGTGCCCTGGTGATCGCCGACGGCAACCTCACCCTGCGCGGCGTGACCAAACCGGTCAGCCTCAATGTGACGTTCAAGCCGCAAGGCAAGGGCGCCACGCTGGACGTGACCGGTACCGTGAAGCGGCTCGATTTCGGCGTGGGTGGCGGCGATTACGCCGATACCTCGGTGATCGGAGCGGACGTGAAAATCACCGCGCACTTGCAGCTCGCGCCGAAGTAAGCGGCCGCCACGATGGCGAGCGACGACCTGTGGCAGCGCCTGCGCGGCTGGATCAAGCCGGTCGCCGGCACACCATCGACGCCTGCGCCACGCCCTGTCGCGGCCGGTTCGTCCCGCGTCGCCGATAGTCTGCGCAGCCTGCTCGACGACCCGACCATCCCGGCCTCGGTGCGCAGCGAACTGGCCAGCGATTTCGGCCGTATCGAAAGCATGCTGGACAAGCTCGAGCGCGGCGAACTGCACGTCGCCGTGTTCGGCCGTGTCTCCACCGGCAAGTCGGCGCTGGGCAATGCGCTGCTGGGCCGCGAGGCATTCAGTGTCGGCGTACTGCATGGCACTACCACCGACGCCGCGCACGCGATGCTGGATGAGGCGCAGCACGACGGTCTGGTGCTGATCGACACGCCCGGCATCAACGAACTCGATGGCGAGGCACGCGAGCGGCTTGCGTTCGAAGTGGCCGAGGTCAGCGATCTGGTGATCTTCGTCGGCGACGGCGATCTCACCCGCGAGGAACTCGACGCATTGAAAACCCTCGCCGCCACCCAGCGTCCACTGCTGTTGGCGTTGAACAAGGCCGACCGTTACGGCGCCGATGAACTGAGCGATCTGCTGGCGCATCTTCGCCTGCGCGCGGCCGGGCTGGTGCGCGCCGAAGATGTGATCGCGGTGGCT
>DASZCB010000199.1:0-7131 GCA_035943575.1 Rhodanobacter sp.
CAGTCCAACTGCGCCGACTTCATCGCTATCCGTAGCCCGTACTGCCTCGATCAGCTCCTGATCGCTGCAACTGAAACAGCCGCACCAGTGCGCGCGGCTCAGTGGGTCGCCGAGGTCGATCCTTTCATCCATGACACGCACTCATGCTGCGGCGATGCCCGTAGTTGCCCGGTCGAAGTACGCCAACCTCATCAGCGAACCTAGTCCGCGCATTTCAACGCTGGTCGTCTGGCCATTGCTGTAATGCTCATCGCGAGCAGCCTCACGGGCCAGCTTGATCGCGGGGCCAAGCTGCATCTGACTGAACAGTGGAGTGCCCATGCGGCAGATGCTCCATTGCCCATCATCAGTTTGCTTGAGGGTATAGACGACCATGCGGGACACTCGTGCAAAGAGAAAGGCCCCCTTTCGGGGGCCAGTGAGCCGGGCAAGGGGGATTGCTTACGGCTCGGGGGCGCTCGGTGCATCAAGTGAGGAACCAGACTTCCCGGCCCGGATCAATTTGCAGCGCTGGCGACAGAACGGCTATCGGGAGATGGCGTGCGACTATGTAGGCGAAGGCTGATGTCACGTCGGCCAACGATGACTATATTGCTCTGGCGTATCAGAGGGCATGCGCTTGTCGGGGCTTTGCCGGCAAACGTCTGGTAACGCCCCCACCAGCGCGACGGCTCAATGCCGCGACGTCAGCTACAGTCAGAGCTATCGCAGGTCGTGTTCGTACCATGGCGGCGTTAGTCGCTGGCTGTGAAGCTTGGCGGTATCACTAATTACGAGAACACCGAGAGCGGAAGCCACTTTGCGACCGTCGCCCAGCACGTGGCGATCAAATGTCTCTTCTTCTGATTCTGACGAAGTTGTTGCGTTGCCCCAAAGAAAAAGGCCTACGCGAACGTAAGCCTTTGACCTCACTGGTGGGCACCCGGCACCTAATCACGCCTTGTAATGCCCTATCTCACGCAAATTATCCGGATGAAACGTTTATGGTTACCCCCAAAGTTACCCCCAGTCGCGCTTGCTACTCCGCCACTTCAGCGCCTAGCGAGTGACCTATGCCGCATCCGACGCCTCAAACGATACCAGCGCGTACCTAGTTGCCACCTACAGTCCAACTGCGCCGACTTCATCGCTATCCGTAGCCCGTACTGCCTCGATCAGCTCTTGGTCGCTGCAACTGAAACAGCCGCACCAGTGCGCACGGCTCAGTGGGTCGCCAAGGTCGCTCCTTTCATCCCTGGTATGCACTCATGCTGCGGCGATGCCTGTAGTTGCCCGATCGAAGTACGCCAATCTCATCAGCGAACCTAATTCACGCGTTTCAACGCTGGTTGTCTGGCCGTTGCGGTAATGCTCATCGCGAGCAACCTCACGCGCCAGCTTGATCGCGGGGCCAAGTTGCATCTGGCTGAACAGTGCACTGCCCATACGGCAAATGTTCCATTGCTCATCGTCAGCTTGCTTGAGGGTATAGACGACCATGCGGGACACCCATGCAAAGAGAAAGGCCCCCTTTCGGGGGCCAGTGAACCGGGCATGGGGGATTGCTTACGGCTCGGGGACGCTCCGTGCATCGGCGAGGAACCAGACCTCCCGGGCAAGATCAATTTGCAACGATGGCAACAGGACGGCTATCGGGAGATAGCGTGCGACTGTGTAGGCGAACGCTGAAGGTGGCGTCTATTGGATTGATAGCCGCAAGCGTTGTACTGCAGCGGAATCAAGGTTCAAAGACTACTAGTTGCCACCAAAGTTGCCCCCGACAGACGCTGGCTTCCTTGCGTTAGTCGCGATCACGTTGAGGTTCTCGACGGGGGCGTCGGCCACTGAAGCGGACACTCGTGACGGTATTCGATGGCGTAGCGAAAGAATCGGACGTTCAATCATGTAATGAACAAGCCCTCCTAAAGCGATGGCGACAAATATGGCAATAAAGTGCCATGACCAGCTCTCTAAATGAGGCTTTGACAGCTTTGAGAATATAAACCAATGAAACAGATAAATAGGGTAGCTCCACTTACCTAAAAGCACCATCGGCTTGTTGCCATAAAATTTATTGATCACTCCTTTGGCATTGATATTCATCACCAGAAAAATGCTAAAGAATGCGCCGAAAAAGACAAATTTATCCATCAAGAAGTTGACAGAAGTGTGAGGGAAAATAATTGACCGTATGGGGTTGGTAGATGCGATGGTGACCACAAGCATCGAGAGATTGAATAGCCAACGATTTCGATCAGATGGCATCGACATCCGTGCAGATTTCCAAAACGCTGCAAGTGAGCCGCATAAGAAGGCGGGTATATAAGGCCACAGCTCTATCGAATTACTCGACATCATATAAAACGGGAAAATAATCGCAATGGCGACTGCCAAGGTTAAGGTCAGGCAGAAACCGAACCTATGATGCAAGCGCTGCTGTGTCCATAGAGCTACTGCTACGATGGCAGGGAGCACGACGTAGAACTTGCACTCGACGGGTATAGTCCACAGATGTGCATATCCATACTGCATCAATGCAGCGTGCTGTAGATCCGCGCTGGTATCGATGCCAGCAGATCCTAGCGCAAAGTAGGCAACACATGCGATAAAATATAGCGGAATAATTCGTATGGAGCGACTTATTGCGTAGTGCTTCAATGACGCGCTATTGATTCCGCGACGTATAAGTTGATTGGTGAGTAAAAAGGCGCTTAAGACAAAAAAGAGCCATACGCCAATCTTGCCGACTCCGGCAAATGTGGGGGTAAGTCGAGGATGAAAAAAGCTCATCGAATGCCCTAGCAAAACGATGAGACAAGCCATGCCACGTATTCCATCACCATTGCGAAAATAACTTCTCTCTGTCATCCGTTACAACCCTGCGTTAGATCCTCAGAACACTACTTTGAAACAAGCCATGGGGCGACACTGAGAGCTTTTCGCTCCTACTTCTCCAGAAGCTCGCTTTTTTCTTGAAAAACATATTACATGCCAATGCTTCCATTGAGCACATTTGGTGGTCGCAGATCGGCGAAACGCACCCTTGACGGCGGGCAGACCTCACAGGCTATCGGCTTGTCGAAGCCGACGAAGGAGCGCTTCGACCATGTCAAACCGCTTTGGCTGCCGGCGCGCGCAGCTGTTTCTCGCTATGCCCTGCATGGTCAGGCCAGACGAAACGCCCGTAGATTTTCTTGCCGCACTTGGTCCAGGAGCGCTCGCGCCGCTTCAGGCCCTTCCCGAAGGCTCGCCCGTAGCCGATTCCAGTGTGGAGCATCGCTCGGGTGAAGGATGCTGATAGTTGTTCAGCTGCTGCTGCAAGAGGTGTCTTTGGATGTTATCGAGCCTCCCTTTAAGCAAGCGGTGCTGATACTATCTGTCCATATACTATTTCCAGAACGCCTGCAACACCATCCCGAATATGGCGTAGCGGAACACTTGCCCGCATCGTTGCTTTGTCCGGTGCGCTGTTTCATGGGCGCCGCGCTCCTCGATCCGGCGCAGCAGCTTCAACACTTCCGGTGCGTCTATCGCGGTAATGGGACGGCTGCCGATCCACGGGTTAACCAGCTCATCGAACGTCCGTTGCGCCTTTTCCAGCGTCGCGGCTGCCATGCGTGGCTTTTGCAGGGCCAGCCATTCCGCAGCAACCACGGCAAAGCTGTTCGCTGCCCGTTCCTCACCGGCAGCCTTCACGGCTTTGCGCAGTTCGCCCGGATCAATGCCAGCGGCCAGCAGCTTGCGGGCCGCGTCGCGCTTGTTGCGGGCATCCTTGAAGGCGGTGTCGGCGTAAACGCCAAGTGACAGCAGCTTTTCCTTACCCCCGACGCGGTACTTCAAACGCCACCAGCGGGAGCCATTCGGATTCAGCAGCAGATAAAGGCCACCGCCGTCCGCGAGCTTCTGCGGCTTGTCGGCGGCCTTGGCATTGCGGATGGCAGTATCTGATAGCGGCATGGGGGTAACACCCTCTAGGGGTAGGCCTGTTACCCCCGAAGTTACCCCCCTGTTACCCCCGGATTGCAATGGACTAGATTGGACGTCATCAGGCACAAAAAAGGCCGCAAACCTTGCTATTGCTTGGTTATCCGGCCTGTTTGGGATGGTGCTGGACTATCAAATGGTGCCGGCACCCGGATTCGAACTGGGGACCTACTGATTACAAATCAGTTGCTCTACCAACTGAGCTATGCCGGCGAAGGTTGGGGATTCTAGCAGGCCGTCCGCGGTGCGTGCTCAAAAACAGCCAGTGCTGTGCGAACCGACGCCGCTGGCACTGATGCGGCTGCGCCAGTCGAAGCGGTTGCTGTCGGCGATCACCAGATCCAGCCAGTACTCGGGCACGCTTTCGCTGCGTTCGCTCATACGGGCGGGGAAGCCGGCGGCAACGACCTCGTCACGGCGCTTGCGTGCATTGGCCGGATCCTTGAACAGGCCAAGCGAAACGGTGTTCGTCTGATCGCCGGAACTGACCACGAAATAATCGCCGATGTGCTTCGCGCCAAGTTGGCGTGCCTGTTCCAGTGCCTGGGCGCGGCTGCCGGCGGCAGGCAGGTAGACCCACCAGCCGCTGGTCTGACTGGCCTGCTCTTGGCGCGAGCGCATGCGCGTGGCCTGCGCTGCCAGCACCTGGCGCGCATTGCGCAGATCCTGCGGAGTCGCGAACGGTCCCAGCGCCATACAGCTGTAACTTAGGTTGCGCGGCGGCGTGACTGGCACGGGGGCGGCGGCCACCGTCGTTGCTGCCGTTGCCATCGGAGCGGGCATCGGCAACTCCGACAACAGGCGAAGTTCCGTCACCCCTGGATCCGTGGAGTTGCCGCCACGGGCATACGGCTGCCCCAGCAGCAGCCAAGCGCCCACCGCGATATTGAGTGCGCTCAAGAGGACAAACAGCAAACGCAGAAACATCGAACCCCCGTCAACCCGCAGCAGCCGCCATTCTAAACGGACCGCACCGGCTTCATTGCGCGTTGACCCACACCGCCAGGCCGTGCAACACACTGTCCTGGCTCAGCTGCGCCGGCAGCGACAAAAGCGGCATCAACCGTGCGGCATCGCCACCGCCCAGGATCAGCGTCGGTGCGGCGCCGAGCCGCGGCACCATCCGCGTGGCAAAGCGTTCGATCAACGCGGCCGCCGATTGCCAGCAGCCCGAGGCCACCGCATCGGCGGTGTTGTCAGCCAGTTCCAAAATATCGCCAGGCCGTTCGGGCCGCACCTGCGCAGTCGCCGCCAGCAACGATTGCTGCATCAGTTGCGGGCCGGGTGCGATCAAGCCGCCCAGGTGCCGGCCGTCGGCAGCCAGCGCATCGAGCGTGAGTGCGGTGCCGGCACCGGCGAGCACACAGGGCGCATGGCCGTCGGTATGCGCCGCGACCATCGCCAGAAAGCGATCCACACCCAATCGTTGCGGCTCGGCATAGGCATTGCGCACACCGCAGGCACTGGCTGGCGTGCGCAGCCAGTCAGGCGTGCAGACGAATAGTTTCTCGCTGACAGCCGTGACCTGCTCCTCGCGCGCGGTGTCCACCACCGACGCCGCGATCACCTGCGCCGGCCGCGGCAGGCCGATCCAGGCCGACTCCAGCACCCCAGTCATGTCCGGCTGCCAGTCCAGTACACCGCGCGCCAGCCATCCGAGCGGCCGTGCTTGCAATGCCCACTTCAACCGCGTGTTGCCCATGTCGAGCAACAGCCTCATGCGCGACGCACCGTGACATCCGCGCTATCGATCTGACGCAGGCTGCCATCGGCCATGCGCACTTGCAGTGCGCCGCGCGCATCCACGCCGGCGCCAATACCGTCGAACGTGCCGAGCGTGCCGCTCAGTTGCAACGGCTGATCACGCAACAGATCGTGGCGCGCATAGTCGTCGACAAAGCCGGCGAAACCGTCGCGCTCGAATTGTCGCAGTCCGTCGACCAGCGCCACAATCAGCGCCGCGGCAACGCGGTTGCGGTCCGGTGGCGTACCGCCAGCCAGCGTGGCCAAATCGCAGGCCGGCTGCCCGGCCTGTTCGTGCAGCGCCGGGGTCAGCCGCAGGTTGAGACCGATACCGATGACCGCCGCGCAAGGCCCCTGATATTCGCCGCTCAACTCGACCAGGATGCCGCCCAGCTTGCCGCCCGGCTGCTCGCCCGCGACGGCCAGCACGTCGTTCGGCCATTTCAGGGCCGCACCGGCAATGCCGAGATCCTCCAGCGCGCGCAGCACGATCACGCCGATCGCCAGCGACAGTCCGCTCAACGCGGCGAAGCCCGACTCGAAGCGCTTGAGGCACGACAGATACAGGTTGAGCCCCGGCGGCGACAGCCATTCACGGCCGCGTCGACCACGACCGGCGGTCTGCGTTTCGGCCAGCGCGATGCTGAAGTCCGCTGCTGCGGCTCCGCGGCGCTGCAGCTCGCTAGAGGTGGAATCCAGCTCCCAATGAACTTCCAGCGCGCCCAGCGAACGGACCAGCGGCGCCGGCAAGGCGGCTTGGATCTGCCCGGCATCCAGCATCTGCAGCGGCCACGGCAGCCGATAGCCAGCGGCGCCGCGCGCTTCGATCGGCACCCCACGGGAGCGCAAGGCCTCGACCTGTTTCCAGATCGCCGCGCGGGTTACGCCGGCCTGCGCGGCGAGACCGGCACCGGAAAGCGGCTCACCCGTGGCGAGCAGCGCCAGCAACTGCGCCGGCTGCATCAGCAGACCCCGAACGAGCGGGCCGTGGCCGGCCGAGGGCGACGAGTGGTGGGAAGTATGGGCATCATCGGATTTTAGCCCGGCTGGCGCGTCGTGCGGCGTCCTTGCACCGCTTGACGACTGTCAATACGGCAGCACTGGCACGGCGCCGATGTTTCTGAGACGATCCGGCTCTTCGCTTGCAGGTCAGGGGGTTCGATCGCTATGCGTGCTACTTATTGGCTTGTCGGTTGCGTCTTGTGCATTGCCGGGATCGGCAGTGCCGCCGCAGCGAGCCTGGATACCCAGGATGGGGACAACGCCCCGCATGCACCGATCGACAGTGCCGCCCCGCACGACGCCAACACCAGCAGCGGCGGCGACGCGCTGGGGTTGAACCGCGATTGCCCGTTGTCCAACGGCAGCGACAACTCAACCAGCACCTCCGGCAGCGGCAATGGTCGTTCCGGCGGCGCCTCGTCT
>DASZCB010000200.1:0-3451 GCA_035943575.1 Rhodanobacter sp.
ACCGGCGCGGGCGATGTCGACGATCTCGATGCGATCCGCCGCTTCGCCGTGGCCAGCCTGCGCCGCGAACAGGACCTGGATCTGAAGGCGTTCGGCGTCGGTTTCGATACGTATTTCCTGGAGTCCTCGCTGTACACCGACGGCAAGGTCGAGGAAACCGTGCGCGAACTGGTCGCCCACGGCCACACCTACGAAGAGGGTGGCGCGCTGTGGCTGCGCAGCACCGACTATGGCGACGACAAGGACCGCGTGATGCGCAAGTCCGATGGCAGCTACACCTACTTCGTGCCGGACGTGGCCTACCATCTGAGCAAGTGGCAACGTGGCTACGAGAGCGCCATCACCGTACTGGGCTCCGATCACCATGGTTCGCTGGCTCGCGTGAAGGCCGGGCTGCAGGCGCTCGACTGCGGCATTCCCAAGGACTGGCCCGACTACATGCTGTACCAGATGGTGACGGTGATGCGCGGCGGCGAGGAGGTAAAACTCGGCAAGCGCGCTGGTAGCTATCTGACTCTTCGCGATCTAATCGATGACGTCGGCCGCGACGCAACGCGTTACTTCCTGATCGCGCGCAAGTCTGACTCACAGTTGTTGTTCGACGTCGACCTGGCCCGTTCGCAATCGAACGACAATCCGGTGTACTACATCCAGTACGCCCATGCCCGCGTTTGCAGCGTGCTGCGTCAAGCCCCGGAGAAAGGCTTCACGTTCGACCTGCAGAATGGCCTCGTCAACCTAGCGCGGCTGGACAACGAACACGAGCAGATCCTGCTCACCGAACTGTCGAAATATCCGGAGCTGGTCGATGCCGCCGCGACGAACCTGGAGCCGCACCTGGTCGCTGCGTGGTTGCGCGAACTGGCCAACGCGTTCCACACCTACTACAACTCGCACCAGTTTCTGGTCGAGGACGCAGCGCTGCGCAACGCGCGACTCGCGCTGGTGGTGGCGACGCGGCAAGTGTTGAAGAATGGCCTGGAATTGTTGGGCCTGAGCGCCCCGGAGAAGATGTAATGGCAGCACGCAAGGGCAAGGGCCGGCAGGCCGTGCGCAATGGCAGTAACGGTTTTCCGGGCTGGGGTTACGCCGTCATCGGCGTGGTAATCGGCGCCATCCTGATGGCAGTGCTGATGCGCGGCAGCCTGCTGACCAGCCTGCGCAAGGCCGATGGCCCGCAGGCGAATCCGCAAGCCACCGCCGAACGCGGCAGCGATCCCGGCGTGCTCGAACCGGCGGCCGGCGAAAGCGCGCCGAAGAAGCCGCAGTTCGATTTCTATTCGGTGCTGTCGGAGAAGGAAGTCCGTATCCCCGACGCCGTGATCAGCGCGCAGGCGCGCGCCGAACAGCAGCAGAAGCAGCAGGCGGCACAGCTGCAGGCTCAGCAGCAGGCCGCCGCACAGCAGCAGGCCACTGCCGCCCCGGTAGCTGCGCCGACCGCCGTCACTGAAAACGTCACCGCCGCGCCGGCCACCGCCGTGCCGCAGCCCGCCAGCGGCAGCGGCTACCTGCTGCAGGTCGGCGCATTCCCGAACTCCGCCGATGCGGAAACCCTGAAGGCGAAGCTCGCCATGCAAGGCTTTGTCGCCAATGTGCAATCAGTCAGCATCGGCGGACAGACTTATAACCGCGTGCGCCTCGGCCCATTCCATTCCGCCACCGAACTGGAATCGACCAAGCGGCGGCTGGCCGGTGCAGGGATCAATGCGATTGCGCTGAAGGAAGGTAAGTAACGCGCTTCGCCTGCACCTTCGGTACAAAAAGGCCACGCCACCAGCGCGGCCTTTTTGTTTTAACCATCCAAAATTCAGCTCTTCCGCTTCAATCTGATCAACGCCGAAATATCGTCGTCGCCGTAACCCTGGCGCATGAGCTCGGCGTAGTCGGCCAGCGAGCGGTCGATCACGTCGGTGGCGCTGCCGGCCTGTCCGGCGATACCGCGCACAATGGCCAGATCCTTGTGCAGCAGGGCGAGCTTGAAGCCCACGCCGAACTCGTCGCGCAGCATTGTGGCGCCACGCTTGTCGAGAAACCAGTTGCCAGCGGCGCCGGCACCGAGGGTGGGAATCAGCCGCTCCGGATCCAGTCCGAGCGCTTCGCCCAGCGCGAGACCTTCGCACACCGCCTGCGCGATGCCGGCGACCAGGATCTGGTTGATCGCCTTGGTCGCCTGACCGGCGCCGACGGCGCCGAGATGGGTGACCCGCAACGCATAGGCTTCCAGCACCGGACGGGCGCGTTCCAGCACGTCCGCATCGCCACCGACCATCACCGACAACTTGCCGTTCTTCGCGCCTTCGACGCCGCCGGAGACCGGCGCGTCGAGGAAGTGGGCGCCGACCGCAGCCAGCATCGCCGACGCCTGTTTCGCGGTGGCCGGCGCATCGGTGGAATGATCGATCACGATCGCACCGTGCTTGAGGTGGGGTGCCAGCGCTTCGACCGTGCCAAGCACGTCGGCGTCGGCAGTGACGCACAGCGCGATCACGTCGCACTGCGCGGCCAGTTCGGCCAGCGTAGCCGGCGCACTGACGTCCAGCTCACGTGCGAGTGCCTCGGCTTTTGCACGCGTGCGGTTGGCCACGGCGACCAGCAGACCTTTCGCCTTGAGATGGCCGGCCATCGGCGCACCCATCGCGCCGAGTCCGATAAATGCTGCCTTGAGGGTCATGCGGTGTCCTTGATGCTCAGTCAGAAATGGAGGCGCGACGCACGTCATGCGTCACGAAAGGATCTTGGGGATCAGGGGCAGCGAGCCATTGTGGGTGCGCCAGCCTGTGGCGCATGTCGTCCAGGCCGCTGTGCCACAGCCAGCGACATCGATGGATTCGAACGCCTGGTGCCGCCCACGTCGTTTACTGCATGTACCAGCCGTGGCTGACCACGATCGATTGACCGGTCAGCGCGGCGGACGGGAAGGTTGCCAGGTACAACGCGGTCTGCGCGATGTCCTCGACGGTGGTGAACACGCCGTCTACGGTGTCCTTCAGCATCACGTTCTTGATCACCTCTGCTTCGCTGATGCCCAGCTCCTTCGCCTGCTCGGGGATCTGCTTTTCGACCAGCGGCGTGCGCACGAAACCGGGGCAGATCACGTGCGAACGCACGTTGTGCGCAGCGCCTTCCTTCGCCAGCGTGCGGGCGAGGCCGAGCAGGCCGTGCTTGGCGGCGACGTAGGCCGACTTCAGCTTCGACGCTTCATGCGAGTGCACCGAACCCATGTAGATCACGATGCCGCCGCGGTCGCCCTTGTACATGTGCTGCAATGCGGCCTTGGTGGTGAGGAAGCCACCGTCGAGATGGATCGCCAGCATCTTCTTCCAGTCGGCGAAGGCGAACTGGTCGATCGGGTTGATGATCTGCACGCCGGCGTTGGAGATAAGGATGTCCAGATGGCCAAACGCGGCGACCACCTTGTCGGTGCCGGCGTTGACAGCATCCTCGCTGGTGA
>DASZCB010000201.1:0-1554 GCA_035943575.1 Rhodanobacter sp.
CTGCCCGACACGCCGCCGTACGCGACGGAAGGCCATCTGAAAGCCGAGCTGCATCGCCATGGCAGCCGTTTCAGTTATCAGAATTTCCGCGGCCGCGTCGGTAGCAGTGATCTCGCCGGCAACCTGCTGTTCGTCACCGGCGGCGCACGCCCCAAGCTCAGCGGCGACCTGCAGTCGAAGCTGCTGCAGTTCGCCGATCTGGCGCCGCTGATCGGCGCGGATTCCAACACCGCGAAACAGCAGCGTGGCGACAGCACGCTGCAACCGGCCGACAAGCTGCTGCCGGTCGAACCCTTCCGCACCGATCGCTGGCAGGCGATGGATGCGGACGTGAACTTCACCGGCGCACGCATCCTGCACGGCGAGGCACTGCCGATCGATTCGCTCAGCACCCATCTGGTCATGAACAATGGCGCGCTGTACCTCGATCCGCTGCGCTTCGGACTTGCCGGCGGCACGGTCAGCAGCCACCTCACCCTTGATGGCAGCCAGACGCCGATGCATGGTCTGCTGAAACTCGATGCGCGGCATCTCAAGCTCAAGCAGCTGTTTCCGACCTTCGCGCCGATGCAGACCAGTTTTGGCGAGATCAACGGCGACGTGACACTCGATGCGCGCGGCAACTCGGTAGCCGCTCTGCTGGGCAGCGCGAACGGCGAGCTGAAGCTGCTGATGAACGACGGTGCGATCAGCAAGACCCTGCTGGAAACCGCTGGACTCAACGTGGGCAACATCATCATCGGCAAGCTGTTCGGCGACAAGACAGTGAAGATCAATTGCGCCGCCAGCGACATGGCCGCCACCAACGGCCTGTTCGACATGCGGTTGTTCGTGTTCGACACCGACGATGCGGTGATCAACGTGGACGGCACCGTGAACTTCGCCAACGAGAAGCTCAATCTCGACGTGAAGCCACACACCAAGGGCTTCCGCGTGTTCTCGCTGCGCTCGCCGCTGTATGTCGAAGGCACACTGAAGAATCCCGATGTCGGCGTACAGAAAGGCCCGCTGCTGATCCGCGGCGCGGGCATGATCGCGCTCGGCGTGGTGGCCGCGCCGGCCGCCGCCCTGCTCGCGCTGGTGTCACCCAGCCACGACAACGACGGCGACAACACCTGCCGCACCGTGCTGCAGCAACTGCGCAGCTCCGGCAAGATGATGCCGACGGGCAAGCCAGCGCCGAAGAAGTAGTAGGTACGGGCGGCACGTTGAACATGGGTGCCGGCGTTAGAATGCCGGCACTCCTCGTTATGTGACCTCCCCATGCAACCCGTCAACCAGGCCCGCCTGCAGATTCATTTCTGCGTGTTGCTGTGGGGCTTCACCGCGATTCTCGGCAAGCTGATCACGCTGCCGGCGTTACCGTTGGTGTGGTGGCGGATGTTGCTGGTGACGGTAGCGTTGCTGCTGATGCCGAAGGTCTGGCGCGGGTTGCGCGCGATGCCGGCACGGCTGCTCCTGGCGTATGCCGGCATTGGCGTGCTGGTGTCGCTGCACTGGCTGAGCTTCTACGCCTCAATCAAGCTGTCGAATGCTTCCGTCGGAGCTACGTGC
>DASZCB010000202.1:0-7262 GCA_035943575.1 Rhodanobacter sp.
CGGTGAGCGTCAGCGGACCGCTGTTGCTGAAGCGCTCGCCCATTACATGGCTGTTCGCCGTCAGCACGATCTGGCCGGTCTTGTCCTCGGTGGCGAACACGTGGCGCGCGCGCACGGCATCGAGGAAGGCGTTCAAGCTGAGCGCCGTGCCGTTGGGAATCAGCACACCGGTGCGGTTGGTGTAGCTAGCCCCCCAATTGGCGCAGTGATTGTCCTGGTCGGAACTCGGCGCCACGTGGTAGCCGCGTTCGAGCAAGATGTTGTAGGCCGGCTCATAGCTGGTGCGGCTGCTTTCCGTCTCGGTGGTGTTGCTGGAGAACGCCGAGCTGTTGAGTACCTCGGCCAGCGCCATCACGGTGTCGCCGTCGGCGGTGTAGGCGAGATCCGTTCCACCGACGTTGAACTGACCGCTGCTGGCGGGATGGTTGAACTGACCCACCCAGCCATTCGTCTTCATCAGCGTGTACAGCGAGCCGTAGTCGCTCTTGGCGGTGAACACGTCGCCGATCAGTTGGTTGGAGCTGTTGTATTCCCACTCCAGCAGGCTGGGCGTGTTGAAGATATTGAGGTGGCCACCGTTGCTGATGACACCCCATTCGAGGCCGTAGATCGCCAGGAAATTCGTATGCGCGGCGTTGAACGTGCTGGCCGCCTGCAGACCGGACTGGTAGAGGTTGTGCGCCGTGGTCGGACTGGCCGAAGTATTGGTGCCAGTCGAACCGTCGTACATGTGGTTGTGCTCGGACGTCATCAAGATGTCCAGGCCGCGGTTGGCTGCGTACTGGTAAGCATCCGCCGGGCCATAGGGTGAGCTCTGCGGATTCTGCGCGCCGGTGCAGGTGGTCAGCACGCCGCCACCATCGCTGTGGTTGGTCTGGCTGTGCAGGTTGCCGAAGTAGATGGTGTACGGCAGGCTGCCGGCACTTACCGACATCGGCGACATCGCCGCGGTGCTGCTGTGCTGGCGCAGGGCCTGGAAGTGCGGCATGACGGGTGCGGTGACGGCACCTACCAGCACATCGTAGCGTTGCTCCTCGATCAGTTCCGGTGCCTGCTGCTGTGCCAGCGTCAGCGCCTGGTCGGGCAGGCCGCTGCCGATGCGTGCGGCGGTGGTGCCATCCAGCGCAATAGCGCGCAGCCGTACCGTCACATAGCCGGCGGGCACAGCCTTGCTGTTGTGATCCAGTCCGTCCCAGAGTACCTGTGCCTGCGTGCTGCCGGTGCCGATCGTGCTGTGCCCCTGCCATGTGCGCAACGCACTGCCATCGCGACCGAGCAGGGTGACCTCCCATGCCACCGGTGTTCCCGGTGTCGCCCCCGGATAAGAAAAGTGCATCGTCACCGGGCGCACCCCGGTGCTGCGGAACGGCACTTGCAGCGCGGCGTCGAATTCCTCGTGATCAGGCAAGGTGCCGGCGAGTGCCGGAACAGCAACGACTGTGCAGGCGAGCAACAAGCCGCCAGCGAACATGGTTTTCCATTTCATCGACATAACCCCCATCCAAGTAAGTTAAGCAAGGTCCCCCCCCGATCCTTTATCCCAGCAAAAGATGACAAAGATAGGATCGTCGCTGCGCCGGCATATGACCGACTTCTCAAAACCGGCATGTCGTGATCGAAAGTCCTTTCGACAAGACGCTGGGTTGTCGAAGTCGACCATATGCATGCTGGCCACCGGAGTGGTGGCTGAACGCAGCGAGGTGCGATGTCGTTCGCGTGTCGGCGGGACGGCACGGATGTCGGAAACGGCACGTTGCATTCGAGCCGATACACTTGGATATGCGCTAGATCCTCATCACCGCTATTTGCACGCCCGGCGAGTTTGCATCCTTCTCAGAGTGGAACCACGGGAATGCATATTTCGCACTCGAACGTCCCGGTTTGCGGGTCAAACTTGGCGTCTTTTGGGTAGTACTCGAAACACGGACGAGCATCGAGTTGAAGTCCGCTGGAAGGCAACCACTCCCGGAGCAGCGCGGTCCATGCGTCGCCCACCTGATCGCTAGTTCCCCTGAAGCCGAGGACAGCATATTTGCCGCCCGGAATAGTTGTCTTGAAGGCATTTCCGGACGCGACAAACTCCGGTAGAACTTCAGCGCAAGCGTCATATCTGCATTGCGCGGGTGATGTAATGCTTGGATCATCATGGCTGATGCCATAGCGCGGTTTCTCAAGCAGGTTGTTTGTTACGGCCCATGGGTAGTAAGTGTCTTGCCAGAACCGAGAGAGGGGTTCGCCATAGGGGCCGAGGTGACGAAGATAGGCGATGGTCACGGGCTGCCGGTCTACGATTTTCACCATCATGATTTTCTCCAGTTGGGGTTTGCGGGAGTTTTCATGTTCCGATGAAATGACCGTATGTTCCTGACTCATCTTGCGATCAACCTGATCAAGATTGCTATTTGGATGGCTATTTGCAAAAAGCGGTTTGGCCTGCTGCTTTCGCCAAGAGGTGGGGGCGCAGCCAAACCTGGCATTGAAGGCGCGTGTAAATGCTTCGGCGGAACCGAAGCCCACCGACAATGCCGTCTGCAGTACCGTTACGCGCGGTTGAGCAACGAGCCGCATGGCGGCGACTTCTACTCGACGCCGCCGCAAATAGTCGCCGAGTGTCTCGCCCATCCACGCGGAGAAGAGTCGATGGAAGTGGAATGAGGAAAAGTGCGCGACTTCGGCCAAGGTGGCGAGGTCGAGTGGTCGGTCAAGATGCTGATCGATGTGTTCAATCACTCGATGCATTCGCCTCTCGTACTCCGAGCGGCTATCACGCGAAGCCATGTCGCACCTGTCGCTTGGTAGACCCCGGATCGGGGGATGGCAACAGATACTCAGCCAGAGGGATCAGTGCGTCAATCGAGTAGGCGCTGAAGATCGATTGCCTGGACCTTTCGTCAAACGATTTTCAGCAGAACATGCCGGTGCATATTCTGCGAAATGCCGCCATACCTCTTGTCTCGCGTAACTCCATTCGTCAAGCGATCGCCATGCCTCAATGCTCCACTTCACCCGCCGCATTCACCGTCGCCTTGCGATCCTGCCGACCCCAGCCTACCGACGGTCCGCGTATGGCCGTCCAAACCGAGCGAACGACCACGTAGTACATCAGCTGGCGGTAGCCGAAGCGCTGCAGCACGAGCCACCACAGCAGGCTCCACTTCTCCTTCTTCTCCATCGCGAAAGCGAGTGCCGCCGCGCCGAGGTCGACGGCCATGAAGGCGGCGTAGAAGACCAGCATCTTGATCAGGTTCGCGTCGTTGAACTGGCCGCGGTGCTGCAGGTAGTCGAGGCCGGTGGCGACGATCTGCCAGACCAGTACCAGGTCGACCAGCGGCGACACCACCGAGAACGCGATCTGGAACAACCATACCTGCGGTAGCGCGATCATGCCGAGCGCGCCGTAGCGCGGGCGGAAGGTGGCATCGTGGTGTTTCCACAGGCATTGCAAGGTGCCGTAGGCCCAGCGGAAGCGCTGCCGCGCAAGGCCGCGCGTGGTATCCGGTGCTTCGGTCCAGGCGATGGCTTCGGCGTCGAACAAGGTGTGATAGCCGGCTTTCTGCACGGCGATGGTGAGGTCCTGATCTTCGGCTAACGTGTCGGCGGGGAAGCCGCCGAGCTGTTCCAGCGCCTCGCGTCGCCATGCGCCGACGGCGCCGGGCACAACGGTGATCGCACCGAGCGCGGCGAGTGCGCGACGTTCCAGATTCTGCGCCGTGATGTATTCCAGTGCCTGCCACAGGGTGATCAGGTTGATGCGGTTGCCGACCTTGGCGTTGCCGGCGACGGCGCCGACTTTCGGATCGATGAACCAGCGCACCAGCCGCGAAATGGTGTTCGGCTCGAACTGGGTATCGGCATCCAGCGCGACCACCACCGCGCCGTTCGATTCGTGCAATGCGGTGTTGACGGCGTGCGCCTTGCCGCCGTTGGGAATGGTGATGAGCCGCACGCGCGGCTCGTGCGCGTAGTGTTCGGTGACCACCGCCGAGGTGGCGTCGGTGGAGCCGTCGTCGACGACGATGACCTCGAGGTTCCGGTAGCGGCTGCCAAGGATCTGGCGGATCGAGCTGGCGATCACCTTCTCCTCGTTGTAGGCCGGGATCAGTACCGAGACCAGCGGTGGGTCGTCGCCGAGCACGGGCAGCGTGCGCCGCCGCTCGCGCGTTTTGTTCCACAGTGCGAGTCCGCCGAGCAGCAGCAGGCGTGCGATGCCCAGCGTGATGGCCACAGTCAGCACCCAGCGGATGAGATGGCCGAGCAGACCCAGGGCAAGGAACACCGAGCGGTCGGCCCATTGCGACAGCGAACCGGGCGCCAGCGGCGGCATCGTCTGCTCACGGGTGAGGCCGGCCAGCGTCGATACGGTGACGAAGTCGTAGCCCTGCGCACGTAGGCCGTCGATGATGCGCGGCAGTGCGGCCACCGTCTGTGAGCGTTCGCCGCCGGCATCGTGCAGCAGTACGACCTGGCCCTTGCGATCGGGGTTGGTGGTGGCGATCTGACTCAGCACGTTGTTGACGATCTGGTCCGTGCCTGGGCGCTGCCAGTCGCCCGGATCGATATGCAGGCCGACCGAGAGATAGCCCATCCTCTGCGCGATCTGGATCGGCACCAGCTCGTCGGCGGTGGTCGGTTCGGCGTCGCCGAAGTAGGGCGCGCGGAACAGCCGCATCGAATGGCCGGTGAGTGCCTCGAACAGGCGCTGGGTCGCGTTGAGCTCCAGCGACACGATGCCAGGCGGGCTGTCGCCGAGGTTGGGATGGGTGAAGGTGTGGTTGCCGACGTCGTGACCTTCGGCGACCTCGCGCTGCACCAGCCGCGGCGACATCTCAGCGTGTTCGCCGATGATGAAGAACGTCGCCGGCACGTGCTTGGCCTTGAGGATGTCGAGGATCTGCGGCGTCCACTCCGGGTCGGGGCCGTCGTCGAAGGTCAGCGCGATCTTGTGCGGCAGCGTGCCGGCGCGCTTGATCACGTATGTGCTGGGCAGGTTGATATAGCTCTCGTCGCCTATGCTGCCGCCGTCCTTGTCCAGCTCGACCGTGCGCGCGCCCGGCGACGGTTCGGAAGTGATTTCGAGCACCTCGCCCTGGCCCTCGATGTCGATGTCCTCGCCCTGGCCGATCGTGCGCAGTTGCTCCGGCATCGCCGCGCCGTAGTTGCGGCCCAGCACCGACCAGATTGACGGATCCTCCGAGCCCAGCCGCCACAACGCGTAGCCGTAAGGCTTGTATTCGTCGGCGGCATGGATCTGGTTGTAGGCGGTGACGCCGTCGAGGAACCAGACCTGATGCGTGGTGCCGTCGTCCTCGCGGTAGGAAAAGTGCGGGTTCTGCGTGTCTGGGTCGAACGTGATGTCGACTTGCGCATCCTTGGCGCGATCCATCGTGTCCTGGAAGGTGAGCGCCTCGGCGTTCTTTCCGTGCGCCCAGTCGTAGCCGTAGCTGCCGATCGCGATGATGGTCTGATCCGGATCAAGCACTTTCATGCGCTTGTCGAGCGTCTGTTCGAACCAGTCCCCGGCAGCGATGCTGCCCGGATCCTTGCCGGCCCAGTGCTGGTCATAGGCCATCAGCAGCTCGAAATCGACGAGGTCGGCGTAGCCGGCGTAATCCCACGCGGCGTCGTCGAACGGCACCGACAACACGATGCCCCAACCATGTGGATTGAACGCATCGCCGAGTTCGGACAGGAACGTCTTGAGGTTCGCTTGCGCGGTGTCCGGCACTTCCTCGAAGTCGATCGTCACACCCTGCAGATGATTGGCGGCGAGGAAGGCGACGATCTGTGCGATGCGTGCCTGCCGGACGGCGGGGTTCGCCAGCATGCGCGCCAGGCCGGGGCCGTCCCAGTTGGTGTCGGCCGCATTCTGCAGCAGCGGCAGGATCGGCGTGGACGGCTTCTGCTTGCGGATCAGGTTCAACGCTTTGGCGTCGATGGAGGTATGCAGCGCCATGTCGGGGCCGCTCACGCTCATCCAGGTCGGGATCACCCAATCCAGCGTGGGCAATGCGCGCTTCAGCGACGGGTAGCTGCTGTCATCCCAGTTGACGTAGAAGCCGATCGCCAGCGGCCGGTCGGCCGGCTTGTCCAGCGATAGAGGTGGGGCGTGTGCCGCATTGCCCTTGCTGGCATGCGTGCGTGGCGCATGCAGCAGCTTCTGCCGGGCGCGCACTTCCGCGGCCAGCTTGGCGGCAGGCTTCAGCAGCTCCGGCGCGGCGGCCTTCACGCCGGTCAGCCCGTGCCTTGCGTTGCTCTGTCCACCCAGGTGCAGGCCGCTCATGTTCGGTCCGACGAAAAGGCTGACGGCGCACGCCACTACAAACAGCGTGCTGACTACGCCTGCGGTCAGCGCGAGCCGCGAGACATGGATGGCGCGCCGGCCGGTGGGGTCGAAGAAGATCGGTTTCTTGTGCATGCCTGGTCGGGATCGGCGGACGCTTTGAAGAGATCAGTGTGCACGGCACGGCTTAACCATGCCGAAGCAGATCGTGATGATACGGGATCGCTCAGTCGATCACGTTGCCGGGCACAGGCTCGCTGAAATCTTCCGGCGCCAATTTCTGGGTCAGCCGGAACACGCCTTCGTGGATCTTGCGTGGTAGCACCACATCGAGCACGGTGGTCTGGTGCGGACCGAGCATGCCGAACAGGTCGTCGCCGGCGGCACTTTTCGCCAGCGCGTGATGCACCAGACCGCCGAGGTCGGTGGGCTGCACGCTGGCACCGTAGGGGCGATGACTGTCGGCCGCGGCGCGCAGCGTCTTGCGGCTGTTGCGTGGATCGGCCACACGGGCGTCGCCGGCGAGCAGGCTGTGATCGAGGAACAGCGAGATCGTGGTGCGGTTTTTCGAATTGGCCTGACGGTCGAGCATGAAACCGTCCGGCAGCAGGTCGGGGCTGGCCTGCGCACTGGCGGTTAGCAGGAAGCCGGCGCCGGTCAGCGGCTCGCCAGCCTCGTCGGTTAGCCGCACGATCAGCAGGCTGCGCGGGTCGTGGATATGCACGCGCGGAGGGAACAGGCCGGCTGGTTCCAGTTCCACCTTGTCCGCATCGCGCGCAGCGTTTTCCTTGTCGAATGCATCGCAGAGCGCGCCGTAATCGGTGGCGCTGCGGATCTGCAGGCAGCGCAGGATCGCCTGTACCGTGGCCGGTGCGCTGCTGGTCATGATGCCGTGGGTATCGCCGGAATGGGCTGCACCGGCGATCAGCTTGAAGGCGCAGCGCGGACCGCGATTGAGGTTGAGCGCCAATGTATCGACACT
>DASZCB010000203.1:0-5440 GCA_035943575.1 Rhodanobacter sp.
CTCGCGCTTGCGCACGATGTTGCCCGGATAGTAGCGCCAGTAATAGTTGATCGACGGGTTGAACGGGTTGGTCTGATCCGGACCCTGATGGCTGGCTTGGTAGGTCATGTTGTCGATACCGACGGCCAGGTCGTGCGTGCCTAGCTTGTAGTCGAAGTCGACGCGCAGGCCATGGGTGCTGTTGGCCGCCTGAGGCGAGGTCCAGCTGGTGTTGGTCTGGGAGTTGATGATGCCGTTTGACCCCGTGCCCGGCGGCAGGAAGGCCGGATTCTCGTTGTCCGGACGGGAAATGAACGGCAGTGGGCTGTGGTTGGCGTAGACGACCGGATCCTGGAAGTTGGCCTTGCCGTACAGGATGCTCAGCGTGGCCGCATCGGTGATGTAGCTGGTGAAGTGGCCGAGGTAGAACCGGGCATTGTCCTTGGTCACGTCGTTATTTGTGACGAAGGCGCCCGACTTCAGAGTGTCGGTGTTGAACGCGTAGGTCGAGCCCGCGCCGGTGGCAGAGTGGTTGTCCAGCGCCGTCAGTTCGAGGACATTGCTGTCGGTGATGTTCCAGTCCAGCTTGGCGTAGAACTTGGTGTCCTTGTCCCGGTTGTACTGGACGAGCTGATTGGCTGCAAATTCCACATTGTTGGACTGCGTCTTGGTCTCCTCGGCCGCCAGGAACATGAACAGCTTGTCCTTGATCAGCGGACCACCGACGTAGGCCGAGTAGATCGTCTGCCACTGCTTGTTGTCGTTGCGATACTGGTTCAGCGTACCTGGCTTATTCGGATTTTCCAGCTGGTAGGTGACGGGACCGATCGACGCGGGAATCGCCGGATGACCGTAATAGTTGTTGACCGGGTTGCCCTCGAGGAACCGCGGCTGCCAGACCACCTGGGCGCCGAAGTGCCATTCGTTGGTGCCGCGCCGGCCGATCTGGTTGATCACGCCGCCGTCGGAGCGGCCGTACTTGGCGTTGTAGCCGCCGGTGAGCGTTTCCTGCTGGTCGATCGCGCCGTAGGGCAACTGGAAGCCGCCGATGTTCTTGTACGGCTCGCCGGTGTTGTAACCGTTCACGTAGTACGCGTTCTCGGACACGCTCGAGCCGCCGAAGGAAACCGCATTGGGGAAGAAGCTGCTGCCCTTGACGGTACCCGGCGCGAGCAGGGCGATGGATTCGGCATTGCGACCGACCGGCAGCTTCTGCAGGTCAGCCGCGGTGATGACGGTGCTGGAATTGACGCTGGAGACGTCGATGGTCGGCAGCGCATTGGCCGACACGGTGACCGCACCCAGCGAGGTCGTTCCGGCCGGAACGGCCGCTGCCGCTGCGAAGGAGATCGAAGCACCGGCACCCGGCGACACCGCCACGTTCTTGCGCGTGTCGGTGACAGCGCCATCCTTCTTGAGCGAGACCGTGTAGACACCGACCGGCACGCTGCTGACCTGGAAACGACCGGCGCTGTCGACGGGCACTTCGCGCGTCAGACCGGACGTGTTGGTGACGACGACGGTTTCACCGGCGGCGGCGGGTGCCTGGCCAAAGATGGAGCCCGTGGTGGACTGTGCCATGGCAACGCCGCCGAGGCTCACGCTCAGCGCTAAGGCGAGCGCGGTGTGGCGCCACATGGGATTACGGTTTTTGTTGTGACTGCTCATTTGAGATGACTCTCCCCATCATTGTTGAAGGCCCGGAGGCCGAGTGACGTAACTCGATCAATGCGACGAACAGCAAGACAAAGGCGTGCTGGCAGTCGATTATTTCGTCGGCTAACAGTTAGAGCGTTCTGCGCGTGCTTGCGCTCCAGGTCACGGGTGACCAGGCCGAATGCGGCTTTCGATGTGACTGGGTACCAGGCGGTCGCGGGCCATGATGTATCGCAGGAATCGCCGACTTCCGATCGGCCTGAATGAAGGCGTTCATGCGATCAGATCAAGGTCGCGCGCCCGTTGCGCAGTTGGGCGCCGAGCTTGCTGTGGAATGCTATGAGGCGATCGACTCCCTGTGGTTCGCCAGCGTCGCAGAGCAGGCTGTACAGCTCCACCACGACTTCCGCGCGTTGCTCGATGTTCAACGAGCCACCGACCAGGCATATGTACGACTGCAGCAATTTCAGCGTGTCGGCGAGGCGCTGGGCATCGATGCCTGACGCGGACGATGTGGTCGGTTTGACCGTGGTTGCAACAGGAGGCGACGTTGACTCGACGGATGCATCATCGAGGCGTTCGTTGCTATCCGGTTGCATCGGACCTTCGCCGGTCACCAGCCACTGCAGCGAAATATTCAGAGCGCGCGCCAGCGTGATGCAGCGCGCGCGCGAGGGATCGTTATGGCCATCGCGCCAGTTGCGCACGGTGCCTTCGGAGCAGCCGCAGCGCCGCGCCAGCGCCGAGGCACCGCCTTCGCGTGCGATCAGCAAGCGGATGCGCGTAGCCAAGTCCTGTGCGTCGTCCGCACCGGCAGTCGCAGCATGCGCGTACGGCTCACGCACCATGCGCATCACAACCGGTCGGGCAGGCGACTGCTCGAAAAGGGCGCGGTGCGCGGGTAGATTTTCGCTCACGAAGCCCGCGGCATGACTGTCACGTTCGAAGCGGGATGGCTGGAGCGTCTCGAGGCTGGGCGCCATCGTCGTCGACATTGACGGTTACTCCATAAGCTGGAAAACAAGCCTCGTTTGAGGCCAGGGAAGGTGATCGATGTGTTCAGGCGAAGCAGGGAATGGGGTCGATTCGTCAAGGTTTCGTTAGAGAAACCTTGTGTGAAAAGTAGGCGTCGGCATAAAGCCGATCAATGACCAATTCATGCGAATCCGATAAAGCCAAATGTATGAAGTGGCCTCGTGACGACGGCGGATCACCACCATCCAGCATGGCGATTGCCGTCAATGCGGGCGCGCCGTCTGGCACCACCGCTCGCCTAATACCGGTCGTGTGCTTGTTTGCGGACTGCAATCCGCGCCGTGGCTTATGGCTGGCGTCTGGACGGCCTTGAAGAATTCAAGTGTCAGCAGCCTGGCGCTGCGCTATACGCAGGAGATGCGCGATGCTCGCGCAAGGCATCGTGAGCCGATCACTATGCCGGCACCAGTTGGTGCTCGCTGTATCAGCGCCGTGTGCTGGATGCGAAAAACAAGAAACCCGGATTCGGAATTTATTGCGAAACCCATGGCGTTGGCATCAATAACAAATGGGCATTTACACGATGGAGCAAAGTGGTGCTGGCGCGGTTGCCCGGCCTACAGTGCCGCCGGCTAGCCAGCGGCACAGCATACGGAGCGGTGATATTTGTCGCCATGAACCATGTTGTCATACTGACCGCCTGCACGGACGAGCGCGTGCAGGCGGTACCCGGTAGTACGGCAGCGACTTCCTACTTAAGCTGATCCCACAGGAAGTCATACGCCAGTGCGTGCATCAGCGCGGCCTGCTTGTTGTCGGCGCCGGCGCCGTGACCGCCTTCGAGGTTCTCGTAGAACCACACGTTCGGGATGCCCATCGCCTGCATCTTCGCGGCCATCTTGCGTGCCTGCACCGGACCGACGCGGTCATCGCTGGTGGTGGTGTAGAACAGCACCGGTGGATAGTGCGCGTCTTTCTTCACGTTCTGGTACGGCGAGAACGTCTTGATGAAGTTCCAGTCGGCGGTGTCCGGATTGCCGTACTCGGCCATCCACGACGCACCGGCGGACAGGTGGGTGTAGCGCTTCATGTCGAGCAAGGGCACTTCGCAGGCGATCGCGCCGAACAATTGCGGGTACACCGTCAGCATGTTGCCCATCAGCAAGCCGCCGTTGCTGCCGCCTTCGGCGCCGAGATGTTTTGCCGTGGTCACGCCGCGTCCGACCAGATCCTCGGCGACTGCGGCGAAGTCTTCGTATGCGCGTGGACGATTCGCCTTCAGCGCAGCCTGGTGCCATTGCGGGCCGTACTCGCCGCCGCCGCGGATATTCGCGATCACGTAGACGCCGCCACGTTCCAGCCACGCGCGCCCGATGCTGCCGCTGTAGTGCGGCTGCAGCGATACTTCGAAGCCGCCGTAACCGTACAGCAGGGTGCGGTTGGAGCCGTCCAGCTTGAGGTCCTTCGGCGCGATCTCGAAATACGGTACGCGAGTGCCGTCCTTCGAGTTGACGAAGTGCTGGCTGACCGTGAATTTCGCGGCATCGAAGAACGCCGGTTCCTGCTTGATCGTCTCTGCCGGCACACTGCCAAGTACGCCGCGTTCGAGCGACGCCGGAGCGAGGAAGCCGGCAACGTCGAGCCAGTATTCGTCGTTGTGATCGGGGTCGGTGTCGACCACGTTGATCGTGCTCATCGCCGGTGCGCCGGGCATCGTCTCGCGTTTCCAGTCGCTGCTGGGTGCGGCCATCTGTGGTGGCGTCAATACTTCCAGCCGGCTCTTGACGTCATCCATCAGGTTGAGGATCAGATGGTGCTGCGTCCAGTTGTACGCGGCCAGCGAGGTATGCGCGTCCGGCTGGAACAGCACGGTGAAGTGGCGCTTGCCGGCCATGAAGCTGTCGAACTGCGTCGCCAGCAGCGCGCCGGAAGGATAGGTGGTGCCGTCGATCGTCCACGGCGAGCGCGTCAGCACCAGCAGCCATTCGCGATGGGCATCGGCGCTGGCGTCGGTAGGCACCTCGACGCGGGTCAGCTTGTCGCCGCTGCGCCGGTACATCTCGCTGTGGAAGAAATCCTTGGCGACGGAGACGAAGTCGCGTTCGTAGCCCGGCGTGCGATCGTGATACGCGCTTACCGACAAGTCGGTCGGCTTACCCTCGTACACCGTGGCGGCTGCTGACAGCGGCGTGCCGCGCTTCCATTGCTTGACGATGCGCGGGTAGCTCGACTCGGTCATCGAGCCGGGGCCGAAATCGGTGCCGACGTAGATGCTGTTCTCGTCGATCCAGCCGACCTGGCTTTTCGCCACCGGCAGCTCGAAGCCATCTTTGACGAAGGCTTTGTGCGGAATGCTGAATTCGCGCACCGCCACGGCGTCGCCACCGTCCGGCGACAGCGAAACCAGGCAGCGCTCGAACGCCGGCTTCAGGCATTCCACGCCCTTGAACACCCAGCGCTTGTTTTCGGCCTTGTTCAGCGCGTCGATGTCCAGCAGCACTTCCCAGTTCGGCTCGGCCTTGCGGTATTCGGCCAGCGTGGTGCGCCGCCAGATGCCGCGCGGATGCGCCTTGTCGCGCCAGAAGTTGTACAGCTCGCTACCCATGCGGTTGACGTAGGGAATGCGTGCGTCCGAATCGAGCACTTCGAGGATGCTGTCACGGGTCTTGACGAACTCGGTGTTGTCGACGAACTGCTTCGTCGTCACCGCGTTCTCCTGCTTCACCCAGTCCAGCGAGCGGGTGCCGCGGATGTCCTCCAGCCAAAGGAACGGATCGTCAGTCGCCTTGGAATCCGTGGGTGTGGTGGCGGGTTCGTTGTCACGGGCGTT
>DASZCB010000204.1:0-13765 GCA_035943575.1 Rhodanobacter sp.
GTACGGCAGCGCCAGCGGCATCACGGTGAAATCGTTGCGGTAGTAGCTCGCGTCGCTGTCGTCGTCGAAGTTGTTCTCGCCGCGATGATGCGCGTGCAGGGTACGCCAGGCCGGCTCCAGCATTTCGCTGGGCGCATCGTCGAGCTGGAATGCCACACCGGGGCGGATCTCCAGCAGGGTACTGGCGCCGTCGAGCACCTCGTGGGCGGCTTCCTCGATCTCCATCGCCAGCTTGGCGCGATCGTCGCCGGCGTGGCGTTCGAGATAGCCGCCGGGATAGCGATAGCTCTGGAAAGATTTCTGCGCGCCCACCGTCAGCATGGTATCCACGCCGGCTTCCATGTTCTGTGTCGGCTTGGTGAAATCGAAATCGCGCATCAGCACCCGCCCGGTGCGCATTCGCTGGCGACGCGCGAGCGCGAACACCACCGACTCGTCCTGCTCGGCCCAGTTGGCGGCAAAGCGCAAAGCCTTCACATGGCCCTTGTAATCTTTCTCCTGGCGATCGGAAATCACCAGCACGTCGGCCGGCTCATCCGGATCGTGCTTGAAGAAGTACTGGATGCCGGCATCCTCCAGCAGCCGCGCGATGAAATCGAAACTGCTCTCGCCATACTGCACGCAGTAATCGAGCGCCTCGTACGTACCGGACAGATCGGTCTCGTGCTTGCCCAGCTGCAGTTCGCCAAGAATCGTGTCGACGATGTCGGGGATGCTCTGGTTCTGGAAGATGCGGCAGTCCTCGACCAGCCTGAGCTGCCAGAACCACGGCACGATCACCGCCTCGTAGGTGGTCAGCTCCTGTGTTTCGCCCACATCCGCGCACCACTGCGAGCCGGTACGTCCGAAGCTGGCGACGATGCCGCTCCAGCACTTGCCGTCGTCGTCATCATCACCGTCGTTGGCCCATAGCGTGATGCGCTTGCCGACCAGATCACCGGCGTCGATCGCATCGTCTTCGGACAACATCGACAGCCGGAACTCGAACGGCCGCGACAGCGCCTCCTCGCCATCGAAGCGATGCAGCAGCAACACGTCTTCGCTCAACGGTGTGGTGAGATGGAAGGGTCGCTTCTTGGTCGAGTACGGCATGGCGGCGCACGACGGGACAGTACGCCTATCCTGCGGATTCGCCGGCGCCGCGACCATTCGCGGGATGGGGTAGGCCGAGTGGCCGAGCCACAGCCGTGTTATTCGCCGGATTCAAGGGGATATCACTTGTCGCGCCAAATCGGGCCCGTGGATATGCGGGCGTAGCTCCGATGTGACCCCTCAAGATAGTGGCCTTCCATGCAAATGCCCTTGACCTGGAATGCCGCTTTGCTGAACGATCCGATGCTATCCCCTGAATAGGGGGTCTACTACGAGCTAGCGCCCATGAGAAAATTATCAGCTTCGTGGATCTTTATGATCGCGAGCGTACTCTTGTACTGTTCAGCTCTTGCGCTACCTGCTTACTTCACTGACATCCCAGATGGATTTGGTGAGAGCGGCTTCATCTTGCTTGTGATTGGATGGATAGACGCTCCTATTCAATGGCTGGCGAATCCATTTATGCTCACGGGTATCGCCTTCTACCTTGCTAAAAAAAAGGCACCTTCGGCCATATTTTTTGCGATCTCCCTAATCCTAATGCTGAGTTTCTTGGGCGTTCATTCGATCCTATGCAATGAAGCAGGTAGGACGTGCGCGATTCTTAGATACGGCTTGGGGTATTGGCTATGGATTCTAAGCGCCGGATGTGCGGTCGCGGCCTCTGTTGCTATGGCCGCTAACAATTCGCCCAAGCGGGCGCGCGTTCCGCGCGTCGCTTAACTCCAGCGTCAGGCACCATGGAACTACGCCGAGTCCAATCCTCCGAGCTTTCGAGCTTGCATGAGCTGCTCGCCGCGAATGGCTGGCGCGAGCGCGTTGGCAATGTTCAGCAGCTCGGCTCGCTTGTCGAGGCATCGCAAGTTGCCGACGTCGCGCTTATCGAAGGCGAGGTCGTAGGTTTTGTTCGCGCCATCACTGACGGTCAGTCCAACGGCTACCTCTCCATGCTCGTCGTCGCGCCGATGCACCGCCGCAAAGGCATTGGGCGCCAACTCGTCGAGCGGGCCATGGGCACGAATGCCCAGGTTACGTGGGTACTGCGAGCAGGTCGCGAGGGGGCGTCCGAGTTCTTCGCGAAACTCGGTTTCGAGCATTCGTCGCTTGCCATGGAGCGGCTGCGTACATAGCATGGCGAAACATCAGGGTCAGGTCTTGTTTTGCAAGCCATGCAAGCATGATGAATGCGCCGCATCAACTCACGTCAACGCATACGCGAACCGTCCATCCTCCCCCACGCTGGCCTTGATCTCCTGCACCGGTTCGCTGCGGCTCATGCGTTCGAGCACTTCGCCGGCGACTTCGGGGAGCAGGCTGCCGCTGAGGATGTTGTCGATGTTGCGGGCGCCGGAATCCACTTCCGTGCAGCGGGCGGCGATTGTGTCGACCAGATGGTCGTCGTAGCTGAAGCGGGCACCGTGGTTGGCGGCGATGCGTTTGACGATCTTGTTGAGTTTTAGCCGCACGATCTTCTTCATGTTCGCGTCGCGCAGCGGGTAGAACGGGATCACCGTGGTGCGGCCGATGAAGGCGGGCTTGAAGTGATCCTGCAGCTCGCTGCGCAGAATGTCGTTCAATGCCTCGACCGTGGGCACCTCGCCGTCGCCGGCGCAGGCTTCCATGATCAGTTCGGTGCCGGCGTTGGAGGTGAGGATGATGATGGTGTTCTTGAAGTCGATCTCGCGGCCTTCGCCGTCTTCCATCACGCCCTTGTCGAACACCTGGAAGAACAGTTCCAGTACGTCCGGATGTGCCTTCTCGATCTCGTCCAGCAGCACCACCGAATACGGCCGTCGACGCACGGCTTCGGTAAGCACGCCGCCTTCGCCGTAGCCGACGTAGCCGGGCGGTGAGCCCTTGAGGCTGGAGACGGTGTGCGCCTCCTGGTACTCGCTCATGTTGATGGTGATCATGTTGCGCTCGCCGCCGTAGAGGATGTCGGCCAGCGCGATCGCGGTCTCGGTCTTGCCCACGCCCGACGTGCCGACCAGCAGGAATACGCCCTTGGGTTTGTTCGGATCCTCCAGGTTCGCGCGCGAGGTGCGCACGCGCTGGGCGATTGCATCGAGCGCGTGGCTTTGGCCGATCACGCGTTCTTCCAGTTGTTCGCGCAGCTTGAGGATGTTCTGGATTTCGTCGGCGACCATCTTGCCGAGCGGGATGCCGGTCCACGCGGCGATGATCTGCGCGGCGGTATTCGCATCGACCAGCGCATTGACCATCGGTGCGTGACCTTGCAGCGATTTCAGGTTGGCGCGCAGCGTGTTGAGTTCGCCGACCAGGCCGGCACGTTCCGGTGCATCGGCGGCGAGCGCTTCGACTTCGTCGAGCTTGGCGTGGATCTGGCCGACCAGCTCGAGCTCCTGTTTCCAGCGCGTTTCCAGCGCTTCCAGCGAGGTCTTCAGCGTGGCGGCTTCGGTGTCGATCTCGTCCAGCCGTTTCGCATGGTCGCTGCCGCCGGCAGCTTCCTTCGCCAGTTGCTCGCGCTCGGTGGCGAGGATTTCCAGCCGCTTGCGGCTGTCTTCCACCGGTGCGGGGATCGAGTTGAGGCCGATGCCGATGCGCGCGCACGCCGTATCGAGCACGCTGACCGCCTTGTCCGGCAACTGGCGGCCGACGATGTAGCGCGCGGAGAGTTTCACCGCTTCAGTCACCGCCTCGTCCAGCACGCGCACGTGGTGATGTTTCGCCATCGCCTTGGCTACGCCGCGCAGCATGCTCACCGCGCGTGCTTCGTCGGGCTCGTCGACTTTCACCACCTGGAAGCGGCGGGTGAGCGCGGCGTCCTTCTCGAAGTATTTCTTGTATTCGCCCCAGGTAGTGGCGGCGATCGTACGCAGCTCGCCTCGCGCTAGCGCCGGCTTGAGCAGGTTGGCCGCGTCGTTCTGGCCGGCCGCGCCGCCGGCGCCGATGAGCGTATGCGCCTCGTCGATGAACATGATGATCGGCTTGGCGCTCGACTTCACTTCGTCGATCACGCCTTTCAGCCGCGCCTCGAATTCGCCTTTCACGCTGGCGCCGGCCTGCAGCATGCCGAGGTCGAGCGAGAGCAGTTCCACGTTTTTCAGGATCGGTGGCACGTCGCCGGCAGCGATGCGTGCGGCGAGGCCTTCGACGACCGCGGTCTTGCCGACGCCGGGTTCGCCGGTGAGGATCGGGCTGTTCTGGCGGCGACGGGTGAGAATATCCACCATCTGGCGGATTTCCTCGTCGCGGCCGAGCACGGTGTCGAGCTTGCCCTCGCGTGCGCGCAGGGTGAGGTTGCTGCAGAACTTGTCCAGGTTGGGCGTGGCGCTGGGTTTGCCGCCGCCTTCACCGCCACCACCTGCTGCCGCGGCCATCGGACTGCCGTCGCCTTCGGCGAAGCTGCGTGCCTCGCGTGCTTCTACCGAGGACTCGACCAGCGCGTGGAAATTCTTCTGCAGGGTTTCGACGTTGATGTCCTGCAGGCTCTTCGCCGGTACCAGCCGACGCAGCTCGGGCACCGCAACCAGCGCCACCAGCAGGTGGCCGCTGCGGATGCGCGTTTCGCCGAATTCGATCGAGGCGTACGTCCACGCCTGTTCGAGCAATTCCGGGATATGGCCAGACAGTGCCGGTGTGCGTGTGTTGCCGGTCTTGAAACCTGCCAGGATCTGGCCGAGCTCCTTTTCCAGGCGCTCCGGCGCCACGTCGAACTGGCGCAGGATGCGGCGGATGTCGCTGTTGTCCACTTCGAGAAGCTTCAGCAGCAGGTGCTCGATCTCCACGTCGTAATGCGTGCGCGAAAGGCACAACCCGGCTGCGCCTTCCATCGCGCCGCGGCAGGTGGTGTTGAGTCGCGCTACGAGTGCGCGCAGGTTGATGGCCATGACTGCTCTCCTGAAATTGTTTCCTTCTCCCTGGGGAGAAGGTGTCTGAGCTTTGATAAAAGCCGGGGCGGATGAGGGGCCGGACGGAGCTCCGTTGAACAATGGTGCAAGCCCATCCCCTCACCGACCCGTTCCCTCACCCCGAGGTCATCCCTTCACCCCAACCCTCTCCACCCACAAGGGCACTCCCTTCGGTCGGCGGAGGGAGTGGGAGTTTCTGATTCACGTCAAACCGGTAAACACGAAGCGGCACTCGTCGGCGGGACGTTCGCTGCGTCGTCCGGCCAGCCAGCTGTTCCAGCCCAACCGCGCCGGTCGCGCGCCGCCCATGCGCGCGCGCGGCACGGCTTCGGCGCGCAGCACCAGCTGGATATCCAGATCGAGCGCCAACCCGGTAAGGAAGCGCAGCAGCTCGACCACCGAGGTCAGCAGTTCATGTTGCGGCAGCAATGCCTCGAAGCCGCGCAGGCGCAGCGGACCGATGCGTACGCGCACCGTGGTCTGTCGATCCCAGAACTGCGTGCCCAGCACGCAGCCGTCGCCGAAGCGCTGGTTGCGCCGGCCCAGCCGGGTGCGGTCGCGCAGGGGGATGCGTTGCCAGGTGCCATGACTGCCGATCACCTCCACCGGAGCATCGACCACGTCGCCGACCACCTGCGCTAGCGCGCCGACCCCATGCGGATGCTGCGCGACCAGGCCGCTGTAGTAACCGAGTGCAGCGGCCGGCAGGGTTGTCTTGACGGCATGACGCGAGCGCGGCTCGACCAACGCATGCAGTGCCGGGGTGCCGAGTCCGATCAGGTCGTAGACATGCCGCAGCACGCTGCCGGCACCGCGGTCGCCGGCCAGTTCGCGGCCAAGGTCGCAGCGGTGCTTGGCCCATGCGCGCCAGAACAGGCTCAGCAGACGATGGTTGAACATGTCCAAGAAGTCGCGCGCGGCCGGATCGCGCGCCTTCTGCTGGGTCATCAACCATTCGGTGTAATGCCGCGGCAGCACGCCGGACGGTCCGGTCAGGCCGAGAAAATTCACGCTCATCGTGAAGCGTGGCGCGGCGCCGTCGCTCTGCGTATCGCGTTGCAACGCATGCAGCTCACACGGCGGAAAATTCAGCGACGGCGGCACCGTGAAACGCACTGCGTCGTGCGGCGATGCTGCGCCGGCGGGCGCGGGCAGGCCGTGCGCGCGATACAGCAAGCGCACGGCCTGGAAGAAACCGTAACGCTCCGGTTCGGCCAGCAATCCGTCCAGCGGTGCGCGCGGCCGCAGCCCCGGCACGGTCAGCGCGCCGGCCAGCAGCGGCAGCGACGACGCCGGCTGCGGTGATCTGTCGCCGGGCATGCTGTCGATTGGCTCGTCCATCGTGGTCATGGCGTCAGATCAGCGCCTGCGCGCCTGCGCGCGGTCCGAACGTGGCCAGCGGTTCCTCGCGCTGCACGCTGCGCGCAGTGAGCCGGGTATAGGAGTTGGCCGTGCAGTACAGACCGAAGAATAGATCGAGCACGCGAGCCAGCAGATAGGCACCCGAGCCCACGTACTGTTCTTCGTCGAAGGTCAGCTCGATGTCGGTGCCGCGCACGAACGATTGCCGCGGCGCCTTGCCGATACGGCTCAGCGACGGTTGGCTGCTGACCCCGACGATGCCCGCGATCTGCTTGCGCAGCGTGGCGGAGTCGGCGAAGTTGTACAGGCTGAGGATTTCCAGCAGCGCATCGCGGCCGCCTTCGACGATCGACAGATGGTTGAGCGACAGGTGTGAGATCAGCCGCCACTGATTGGCCATGCGCATCGGTGCGCGCCATGTCGGAGTGGGTTTCTTCAGCATCCGGGCGCGGGCGATGACGCCGCCTTCCTCCACCTGCAAGCTGCTTTCCTCACCGCCGAACGGCAGCAGCGCGGGCAGGTCGCGGTTGGTACAGGTGAGTGAAATCGATAGCGTCTCGACCGCCGGTACGCGCGGGTCCATCTGCCGGTCGACCAGCGCGATCGCCACTTCGGTGCCGTCGTCGTTGGGACGCACCGAAGGCAGCCGCTGCGCATACCAGTAGCAACCGCTGTCGTCGCCGCCGAGGCCATGGCGGGTGGAGAAGAACGGCAGAAACTCGGTGCCGACGCTGGACTCGCCGCTGCGCATGAGGCGCTGCACACGATCGATCGAATACACCTCCAGCCCCAGTGGTCGGCGCACGTCAGGGATGACCTGGTACTGGCTCACCTGCTGGGTGACGCGGACCGGTTCGGCTTGCTGGGTGAACAGGTTCACGATCGGCGTGCAATGCAGGCGGAAGGTGTCGCGTCCGACCGTCTGCTCCATTCGTGCCGTGCGTTCCGGACGTCCAAACGAGCGCAGCGCGATACGCAGTTCCACCGTCGTGCCGAAGCGTTTCAGGTCGAGGCCGGCGATGTCGATGAACAGGAATTTTTCCGGCAGCGTGAAGTACTCCTGCAATAGCCGGTAACCGAGGAAGCTGCGTGGATCGTAGTCGAGCAGCCCCTCGTCGATGCCGAAGCCCACCGGCCGGATGCAGTCGTCAGGCAGGCGTTGCGGAGGCACCGCCGGCGCGCCCTCGGGCGCCACCGCGGTCACCGATTCCACGCTGTTGAGCAGCAGCTCGTGTAGCGCGTGCACCAGCGGGCTCTCGCCGTCCAGGTAGAAGCGCAGCTGATGCGGATCCAGTGCGGCGAAGGTAGTCTTGCCGACCACTTCCAATCTGATCCGTATGCTGGCGGCCACGTCGGCGCTGCGCACCGCGAACGCCGAGCGTTCCACCGATTCGAACGCCGCCTCGGCGACTTTCAGCGGCCACACCTGCACCGGATAAGCCGTGCGGTAACGCACCGGCATGCCCTGGATCGCGCGCGTCAGCAACGGAGTGCCGCGCGGCACGTCCTGCATCGCGGTCAGCTCGGCGCCCGCTGTCGGCGCCAGTTGCGCGATCGACATCGACGGCACCGGCCGCAAGTAGTGTGGGTACAGCACCGACAGCAGCGCCTCGGTGATCTGCGGAAAATCGTCGTCCAGTTTCTTGTGGATGCGCGAGGCGATGAACGCGAACGATTCGATCAGCCGTTCCACATGTGGGTCTTCGCAGACATCACCTTCCAGCGACAGTCGCGCGGCGATCTTGGGATAGCGCGCAGCGAACTCCTTCGACAGCGAGCGCAGGCTGGTCAGCTCGTTTTCGTAATACGGCAGCAGTTCGTCGAGCATGGTTGGAAGCGATGGGCGTGGCGATGCCGCGGTTTCCAGAGTCTCGACCACAGCGGCGGCGCGCTCTATTCCACGAAGGGTGTAGAACCTATGGCGCCCGGCGCGAAGTGATGGCTGATCACGGCATGATGCCTTGCGTGCCCAGGGCGAGATCGAAACGCATGCCGGTCGGTGGCCGCGCGAGGGCGAAGGCGTTGTCCCATTTGGCCTGCTGCACCGCATTCAGGCCGTGATTCGTCTGCTGATCGTAGAGACCGTCAACCCCATTTGAACTCTGCATAGCGGCGATGCGACGCGTCGCCTCGGTTGCCAACGCGTTCGCGAAACTCTGCACACTGGTTGCGGAGGTCATGACGGTCGGTGGGCTGAGCAGATCGTTGAACAAGTCGCTCATTGTCAGCGCCACGATATCGTAGTGACCCTGCTCGTGCGCCAGCAGTGCGGATGTCTGCGCGCTCGCCACCGACCACATCCGGTGACGGTTCAATGTCACGCTGATCTGCAGATTGCTCACCACAAAACCCAGGTCGTTCTGCGCGGCCGGCACGCGCATGCCGATCGATGCATAGGCCTGCGCAACGCTGGAGCTGACGCTGAACAGCGCGGCCGTGAAAGCGGCCTGATTGGCCGGCCGGTTCGGGGGAGCTTGCCCGATGAAATCCAACCAGTTCAGTCGCAGGTTCAGGCCGGTGATGTTGTTGGACATGGTGCAATCCTCGTGGACAGAAGCGGCGTCGGCCGACAGCAGATCAGTTCTCCACGCAGCTCTCATCATCCGGAATGACGCAGTCCGGCGCGGCAGCGCTGCTGCCGAGTCCGCGCGTGCGCACCTTCGGATTGAGCGCGCCCAGGGTGAGCCCCTTGGGCAGCAGCAGCCACATGCGGCCGTTGGCATTCATTGATGCGGCCATGCTGCCGGCATCGTCGCCGAAGCCCCAGAAGAAGTCGCCACGCACGCTGCCGCGGATTGCACCGCCGGTGTCCTGCGCGAACATCAACCGATCGATGCTACCGGCGCCGCCGGGTGCGGCGGTGGTGACAAACACCGGCGCACCGAGTGGCGTGGTGCGCGGATCGACGGCCAGCGAGCGACCGGCCGTGAGCGGTACGCCGAGCGCGCCGAGCGGACCCTGCGGGCCGTCCGGTATCACCCGGAAGAACACGTAACTTGGATCGCCGATGCCGCTGAGCGCACCGCCCGCGGCCATGCCGTTGCTTGTGGCGATGTTCTTGGCCGCGCCTTTGCGGCGCGGATCTGCCGCAAGTCGCGCGGCATCGCTGCCGCTGATATGCGTTTGTGCGCCGCTGTTGAAAGAGCCGGCGGCCGCGGGCGGCGGCGCCTTGCCGAGTAGCTGCGCGATCATGGCCTGTACCTGCGGATCGTGAGCCTTCGGCGCTGCCGCTGACACGGCCGCCGGCATGGGTTGGACCGCAGTGGCGGATGCGTTGCCGGTCGCCGGTGCATTGCTGTGCCGCAACTGCGCGATGATGGCCTGTACGTCACTGTTGTGTGGCGTCGTACTGCTTGATGTGTGACTGACCGGCGCGGCGGCGCGCGGTGCTGGTGTCGGAGCCGGATCAGCAGAGGGACTGCCACCGCCGTGCCGAAGCTGGGCGATGATCGAGGCGACGTCGTCGGTCGGTGCGTTGGCCGCTTCGCCCGCGGCGCTGGCCGAACCCAGGCGCAGGCCGCGCGTCTTGATCGCGCTGCTGGCCATAGCGGTGTCGCTGGATGAAGCGTTTGGCAGGAATGGCTGGCCGTTCTGCTCGGCATAGGCCACGCGAACCAGTTGGCCATCCTCCAGCTTGATCTTGCCCGAGCCCTGCACCTGCATCGAATACAGCGCATAGGCGTCATGCACCCATGCCAGTACCGGTGCGTCGATGCCCTGCGACTCGATCTGCTGACGGTTGAAGTAGGGCACGATGCGGTTGCCGTCCAACCGCACGCGATAACGCTTGTCGGCCAGGCCGGGCAGGTCGTTGTCCAGCGCCAGCTCGTATTCGCGCGCGTCGGCGGTGCCGGGTGCGGCGGCCAGCAGGCGGTTGTCCTCGATGCGGAACCATTGCCGGCTGGCACCACTCAGCGAACGTGCGTCGAGTTGGTAGAGATCGCGTGGAGCGCCGTACACCGGGAAATGGAACTGCGCGTCGCGCGTACTGCGTCCTTCCAGCTCCGGTTCGTAATAGCCGGTGATGCGGCCATCTGCCGTCGCATCGGGGTTCATCACCTGGTAGACCTGGAAGTGCGCTTCGAAGAAGCGCCGTGCGCCGTCGTCGCTGCCGGTGTCGGCGCCGGTCAGGTCGCCGCAGGATGAGCTCCACGCGTTCTTGCGCGAGAGCACCTTGCAGCTGCGGCTGAACACGTCGAGGCTCTCGCGCAATGCATCGGTGTTCCAGCCGGGCAAGGTGCTGAACGGTACCGGCTGAAAGCGTGCGTACTTCGTCACGAAGGGCTGGCCAAGCACGCCACTGTCGTTCGCGGCTGGCATACCGACAGTAGTCGATGCTGCCGGCATCGTCTGCGCGACCAGCGAGCCGACGAAGCTCAGCAGCAGGCCCAGTGCGAACAGGGCAGGCGACGGGAACGGCGATGTCGGGCGTGACGTCATGGTGGGCTCCCATGCGTGAGGATGCCGGGCATGATTCGCCAGTGCGCGCTCTGCCGCCATACCACAGACGCGCTATGGCGGCGGAGAGGGAAAGGCCGGTGGGGTGCGTGAATGGCGGGGTTTCAGGGGCTGGGTGGATCCAGCGGCGGGTTGCCCTTGAGCCGTTTCACCAGCATCCGATGGCTGCTCTCGATTTTCTGCAGGCGCGCCTGCATCGCCGCATCGCTCACCCATTGCGCGCTGAGCGCGCGCCGGCGATCCAGCGTGTAGTCGGTGTCGGCGAATGGGATCAGGGTGGCGTTGCCGGCTGGGGCAAAACCGCTGATGTCGTGGATCAGCTTGAGGTTGGCGAGTTCCGCCGCGGCATTGCGTCCGCTCTTGGCATAGTGCGTGACGAAGTCGGTGATCGCCGCGCGCAACTGCGGCGACAGGTCGTCGCGCACGATGATCACCGCATGCGGAATCAGATCCGATTTCCACAGCACGCGCAGGCGCGCGTACTGCTCGGGGAAGTGCTGTGCGAAGCGTTCGAGGTCGGCGGTGTTGTTGCTGGCCACGTCGACTTCGTTGTTGGCGACGGCCAGCGCGTTGTTCTGATGGTTGCCCACCACGACATTGGCGAAGAACGTGTCCGAGTCGAGCTTGTGGCTCGCGAAAAGCTGCGTCTCGGGCACCAGGTAGCCTGACATCGACAGCGATTCGCCGCGCGCGTAACGCCACTGGTTCGGCTTGCGGTAGATATCGTCCATCGTATGGATGGGCGAGTTCTTCGGCACCAGCAGCACCGAGTAGTAACCGCGCGAACCGTCGCCGCGGGTGAGCTGGGCAATCACCTGCATGCGATGGTTGCCGACCGCCTGCAATGCCAGTCGCCCGGAGACGAAGGCGATGTCCACGCGCTCTTCCGCGATCGCCTCGGCCAGCCCCTCGTAGGTGCTTACCGAGAGGCTGCGGACCGGCCGTTGCAGTGCATGGCTCATGTCTTCCAGCGTCGGTCGCCACGCGTCCAGCGATTCGGAAGCACCGCCGATCGGCAGGATTCCGAACGTCAGCGGTGCCTGTGACGTAGCGGTGCCGGGCTGGGCGGCCGGAAGCGCCGGCGCGGCCAGCACGAACAGCAGAACTACCGCGGCGCGGCGAAGCGCGTTCCGCCATGGGTGGTGCGGTGCTCCGCGAGAGCTGCAAGTCTGATGCACGTTGCCCAACCCCCTGTGGCCTGCATGGCGCGTATCCTGCGCGCAAGGGCATGCAAGTCTACCGCTGGTTGGCGTGCGATGTGTGACGGCGCGTGAGCCTGTCGGCTGGAACCTTTGAACGGCTCTCAGAGGCCGCTGATGCGCCGCGAGGCGACCACCGCCTCGACCCGGTTGCGCACGTTGAGCGCGCGAAAGATCGCCGCCAGGTGAATCTTCACGGTGCCCTCGCTGATGCCCAGGTCACGGGCGATCACCTTGTTGGGCTTGCCTTGCGAGAGCGATCGCAGCACGTCGATCTGCCGCTCGGTCAGCAGTTTGCGCAGGCGCTCCTCGAGGGAGGCGGCCGGTTCCGCATGAATGGCCGCAGCGGGTGCGCCGCCTTCCAGCAGCAGCATCGGCGGCACGTACACGCCACCGGACAGCACCAGTCGCACGGCGGACAGCATCACTTCGGGCGAATAGGCCTTGGGGATGAATCCCTGCACGCCCAGTGCGAGCAGCTCCCTCATCAGGACCGGATCTTCCGAGCCGGAAATCACGATGACCGGGACCCCGGGCAGGCTGGTGATCGTTTCGATCAGGTGCTCGTGGCCATGACTGCCTGGCATGGTCAGGTCGATCAGCGCCAATGTAGGAACTGGTCCGTGCTGGATCGCACGCCGCAGTTCGTCCACGTCCATAGCCACCGTGAACTCGGTGGCTGGATCGAGTTCGGCGAGCTTGAGTTTGACGCCCTCGACGATCAGTCGATGGTCATCCGCGATCAGTATCCGCATATCCGTTCCCCGTGGCATCGCGGCATCCCGCCGTGGCCTGTCTACCCCTTCGGCAACATAGCCGCAGTAGGCACCGGCAGCAACACATCCGTGCCAGCCCGAACGGCCTAGGCTCTCCGTGATATGGCTGTTGCGACGATGCGTCGTGAGAATCGCTGATGATCACGACAGGGAAAACAGCCATGACGATGGCGCTCACAGCGAGAGGACGGCAAGGCTGGCACGGCCTGCTCGTGCTGTGCTGCAGCTTGCTCGCAGGAGTGCCGGCGGTTGCCCGGCCGCTGTTGCAGTCTGCCCCGGCCAGCGCCGCGTCAACGAAGCTACCGCCGGTTGCGGCATCGACGTCAGCCACTGCCACGGCGGCAAGCGTCGCGGCATCTGCCGATGAACCATTCGACTGGCGCGCGGCGCGCGGCGTGCTGTTCCGGATCCATTCGCCGCAACCGGGTGCGGCGGACAGCCTGCTGTTCGGCACCATTCATATCGGTGCGCCAGCGGAGCTCGGCCTCGATCCGCAACGCGTGGGCGACGCGGTGCGCGCGCAACACACCTTGATCAACGAAGTGGATGGCAACACGCCGTGGCAGAAACGCTACGACCGCTACCGCTTTCTGGCGCCGGAGCAGAGCCTGGCCAAGCTCATCGGCGGGGTCGAGTTCATCGAACTGGGCACGCTGCTGCCCGAGCACAGCGGCAGCCAGCTCGATCGCTTTAAGCCATGGGTCGCGATGACGCTGCTGGAAGAAGGGCAGGATGCACCGCTGCCGAATGCCAACGACGCGCAATACCGGAGCATCGACGACATGGTGGAGGAGGCCGCACGCAGGCACGGATTGAAGCTGGTGCATCTGGAAACGCTGGAGGATCAGCTCGCCGCACTCGACTGCATGCCAGCTGCCGATTATGCGGTGGTGCTGCAGCAGCGGCTGGCCGATCCGCAGGAACTGCGCGCCGAGACCGAGCGCTCGCTGGCGTTCTACCGCGCCGGCGATCTGCCCGGCTGGCTGGCCGACATCGACGCCATGCA
>DASZCB010000205.1:0-5269 GCA_035943575.1 Rhodanobacter sp.
TTGCTGGTCGCGTTGGTATTGCGGGGCAGGATGATTTCCGCCACCAGCGGGCATCGGTCGCCCCGAATACGGGCGGTTCATCGGCTGCGGTGGCGGGCGGTGACTGATGGGGCGGCCATACCAACGATCACGTTCGCGGTAGAACGGCCGGCTGCGATAGTAGTGGTCCCAATAGTTGCCGATCACGAAGGTGACGATCGGGATACCGATCTGCGCGCCGTACTCGGGCAGCAGCACTGGCTGGTCCTGGTACTCGTATTCGATGTAGTTGCCGGCGATCCAACCGCGGTCGCCATAGACGATCACGTCGCACCACTCCCAGCCGTCGGTGCAGCCCTGCACGCTGACCTCGGTGCCGGCCGGAATCTGGTCGATCAACGGGTAGTCCAAGTCGGGTCCGGCGCGCAGATTGACGTTGCCGGTGACGTAGCCGTCTGCCTGCGCCTGCGCCAGCACAGGGAAGGCCAGCGACACCACGGACAACGATGCAAGTGCGAATTGAGTCAGGCGTTTCATGCGGCGATCTCCCACGGCCATCGACGATGGCAGTCACCTGCGTTATGCGCGCGGACATGTGAGGGTGCTGTGGTTAAAACGTTGTGCGGCCAGCATGGCTTCAGCTTGTCGTTCGCGCCACGAAACGAAGTGCCACCGAGTTCATGCAGTAACGCAGGCCGGTCGGCCGCGGGCCGTCGTCGAAGACGTGGCCGAGGTGACTGTCGCAGCCGGCACAGCTGATCGCGGTGCGTTCCATGCCGAACAGGGTGTCCCGATGTTCAGTCACGTTGCGCTTAGCGATCGGCTGCCAGAAGCTGGGCCAGCCAGTGCCGGAATCGAATTCGGTGGCGGCGTCGTACAGCGCGGTAGCGCAGGCGGCGCAGCGGAACAGGCCCTTGGCGGCAGGCCTTTCATGCTCGCCGCTGAAGGCCGGTTCGGTGCTGTCGCGGCGCATGATCTCGTACGACGCCGGCGACAGCCGCTGTCGCCATTGCGCATCGGTCAGCACCAGCTTCGGCACTTCGCGTGGCCCGAGGTCGCGACCGTCGTCGTCGAAGATTTCCAGCACTACGTTGCCGGGCTTGCCGACCGGTGTGTTGGTGGCGGCGAACAGGCGCGGGACGACGAATCCGCCGCCGGCCGCCAGCAGTGCGCCACCGGTGAGCGCCGCACGCAGGAAGCGGCGGCGATCCATTGCGAGGGTTTCTTCGATGCGTGACATGGCAACCTCCGTGGAGATACCGGTGGGTGGAAAGGATCAGCCGAACGTGAATGCGTACGCCTGCACGCCGGGATCGAGGAAGGTGATCTGGAACAGCCGCTCGCCGTTGCCGTTGGCCTGACGCACTAGTTGGTAAAGACGCTGGCCGGTGATGGTGCCGTTGCCGTCGGCGTCGGTATCCATGCCATGGTCGGCACCGGGCGCCTTGCCGTCGATGGTGACGCGGAAGCGGATCGGTTTGCTGTCGCTGGCGGGGCCGAGTACCAGGTGCAGGTCACGGCCGCGGAAGCGGTAGACGATGCCGCCGCCGGCCTGCTCCAGCTGCGCATTTTCGTCGCGCACGATCCAGCGGCCGTCGAATGACCACTGACCGGCAGCGAGCGTGCCGGGGGCGTGGTAAGCCTGTGCCTCGTCATGCGCCACGCGTCCACCGACGAAGTTCTGCGCGCGGGCATAGCCGACGTACGTTTCCGGCGAGCGGGTGGGATCATTCGACGCGGCGGCTTCGACGCCGCGGTGGTCGTCGCTGACGTAACCGCCAGGCAGGTTCTTCTGGCCGGCCGCAGTCAGCAGCTGGCGGATCACGTCCTCGCTTTCCCGGTAGTTGCCTTCGCCGAAATGGTGATGACGGACCTGTCCCTGCGTGTCGATGAAATAGTGCGCCGGCCAGTACTCGTTGTTGAAGCCTTTCCAGATCGCGTAGTCGTTGTCCAGCGCAACCGGGTAGTTCACGCCCAGATCCTTGACCGCCTTGGCCACGTTGGCCGGATCCTTCTCGAACGCGAATTCCGGCGCGTGCACGCCGATCACCACCAGGCCGTGATCCTTGTACTTGTCCGCCCAGCCGCGCACGTACGGCAGCGAGCGGATGCAGTTGATGCAGGAGTACGTCCAGAAATCGACCAGCACCACCTTGCCGCGCAGCGATTCGGTCGTCAGTGGTGCGCTGTTGAGCCATTGCGTGGCGCCGGCCAGTGACGGCATCTCGCCTTCCACCGGCAACGGCTCTCCGGCTTTCAGCGCCGGCTGAGGTGCCGGTGTCGGGCGTACCGCATTGATCAGTTTCTGTTCGATACCGCCGGTGCTGGCCAGCGAGACACGGGTGAGCAGGCCGGTATCCAGCCCCAGCGCGATCGCGGCGACGCCACACAGCACCATTGCGCCGAGTGCTCGACGCACCCACTCGCCTGCGCCCAGCGAGCGCTTCATCAAGCCGAACACCTTGCCGCCGATCAGCAGCGCCAGCCCCAGCGAAGTGGCCGCACCGGCGGCGTAGGTGAGGAGCAGAAGGGTGGTCTGCACGCTGGCGCCATTCAGCGCTGCGCCGGTCAGCAACAAGCCGAGGATCGGTCCCGCGCAAGGCGCCCACAGCAGGCCGGTGGCAACGCCGAGGCCGGCCGCACCCCAGATCGACTCGCCATCGCCGGCCGATCGCTGCGACAGCCGGTTGCCCAGCGCCACGAACGGACGACTGATCCATTCGGCCAAGTGCGCGGATAGCAGGGTCAGGCCGAGGAAGGCCAGCACCACCATCGCCACGTAGCGGCCGTACTGGTTCGCGTGAACGGCCCAGCCACCGCCGAGCGCGGCCAGCGTAGCCACCGCGGAAAACGTGATCGCCATGCCCAGCAGCATCGGCAGACCGTTGCGCATGAACGGGCGGTCCGAGCGGGCGAACACGAACGGCAGCACCGGCAGGATGCACGGGCTGAGGATGGTCAGTACGCCGCCGAGGTAGGCGAGGATCAACACGAGCATGGGAGCGTCATCCGTGGAAGGTTGTCTGGTTATTCGCCGTCCGGTTGGCGGCGGTTACACGCATCTACGAAGTAACGTCGGTGATGGATGCAGCGAAGACATGACAGGGCCCCGTTGTGGAGCAATCGTGTCGCAAACCTTGACCGCCACCGGCTTCATGGGTCTAGATAGTGGACTTTCCCATGGGATGCGTCTCGTCCGGACCGTGCCAGTCGAATCCGTCGCCGCTAGCAGCAACGAAACGCCCGACCAGCGTCGGGCGGCGTGGATGGCTGCCGCGCAGGCCGGCGACCGACGCGCCTACGAGAAACTGCTGGCTGACTCGGTGGCGTTGATCCGCGCGGCGGCACGACGTCAGGGTGTGGCGCAGGATCATCTAGATGACGTGGTACAGGAAACGCTGATCACCGTGCATCGCGTGCGTCACACCTACGATCCGACCCGTTCGTACGATGCATGGCTCACTGCGATCGCCAATCGCCGGGCGATCGACGCGCTGCGCAGCCGAGGTCGCCGCGACAGTCGCGAGTTGCACGACGAATTCGCGCTGGACAGTCACCCTGACGCCGACGATGCCAGCGCGGCCACTGAAAGCGAGCAACGCGCGCAACGTTTGCGCGAGGCGATCGCTGGATTGCCGCCCGGTCAGCGCGAAGCGGTGGAGCAGTTGGGTCTGCGCGAGCGCACGCTGAGCGAGGCGGCCGAACTGACCGGTCGCAACGCCGGCGCACTGAAAGTAAACCTGCATCGCGCGCTGAAGGCGCTGCGCGAACGTTTCCATGGGGAACCCTGAGAGCCATGTCCGACCCGCGACCCTATGAGGCACTGATCGACCGTCTCGGCACCGAGCTGGTGCCGGTGCGGCGTTTGCTGCCGCCATGGCTGCGTACCGCCGGTTGGCTGCTGGCGGTGGCGGCCATCGCGGCCGTTCTGCTGATGCATTATGGCGCGGATCCGATGCTGCGACGCTGGGCTGGCACGCCGGATCTCGGCTGGGCCGGCATCGGTGCGGTGATTACTGCGATCACCGCGGCATGGGCCGCGTTTGCGCTGGGTGTGCCGGGTCGTCGCGCTGCGTGGGCTTGGCTGCCGCTGCCAGGTGCCTTGCTGTGGATCGGCGCCAGCGGTCTCGGTTGCCTGCGTACGTGGATCGCGCCAGGCACCCAGGTCGCCAGCATGCATCAATCCGCCGATTGCCTGGTCTTCATCATCAGCTTCTCGATCCCGCTGTCCGCTCTGCTGATCATGTTGTTGCGTCGTGCCTGCCCGTTGCGGCCGGTACTCACCGCAGTGCTGATCGGCTTGGCCAGCGCGGCCGCCTCGGCCAGCTTGCTGGAGATCTGCCATTCGTTCGACGCCGCCGCCACCGATCTGCTGACGCATGCGCTGGCGGTGGCCGTGGTGGTGGCAGTCAACGCCGCGATGGGTGGCAGGCTGCTTTCGAAAGCCTGATCCGGTTCAGTCGCGGAAATTGTCGAACTGCAGCGGCAGTTCGACGTCCGCCTTGCGCAGCACCGCCATCGCATCCTGCAGGTCGTCGCGTTTCTTGCCGGTGACGCGCAGCTTGTCGCCGTTGATCTGCGCCTCGACCTTGAGCTTGGCAGCCTTCAGCGAAGCCACCAGCTTCTTCGCGACCGGCTGCTCGATGCCCTGTTTGACGGTGATCTTCTGCCGTGAGCCGCCCAAGTTGGTTTCCGGATCGCCGACGTCCAGCGCGCGGGTGTCGATCTTCCGTGCGATCAGCCGGGCGCGCAGGATGTCCAGCATCTGCTGCAACTGGAATTCGCTAGGTGCGCTCTGGGTGATGACGAACTCGTCCAGCGCGTATGACGCGTCCTGACCCTTGAAGTCGAAGCGGGTGGACAGCTCGCGGTTGGCCTGATCGACGGCATTGGTTAGCTCGTGCTTGTCGACTTCGGAGATCACGTCAAAGGAAGGCATGGCGGCAACTCATGAAGAATGGTGAGCCAGTGTAAGCGATGCCGTGTGGCATGGCAGGTGATAATGCCGCGCGGCGAGGCGACCGGATTGAGGCGATGACGGAATGAAAACGGATGTGCTGATTATCGGCGCCGGCGCCGCCGGGCTGATGTGCGCGATTGCCGCCGGCCAGCGTGGCCGCCGCGTGCTGGTGGTCGATCACGCTAACAAGGTCGGCAAGAAGATCCTGATGTCTGGCGGTGGGCGCTGCAATTTCACCAATACCGGCGCGACCCCGGCGAACTATCTGTCGGCGAATCCGCATTTCGCCAAGTCCGCGCTGGCACGCTACACACCGTGGGATTTCATCGC
>DASZCB010000206.1:0-2867 GCA_035943575.1 Rhodanobacter sp.
AAGCCTGTCGCCACATCGCCGGCAGGAGGCAGGCTGTAACCATGCCACGAACCGGCGTCGAAAAAGATGTTGAAGCTTCGATCCGTCGGCGTCTGAGGCGCGCCATGCAGATCGAGCACGTCTATATAGCCTGTAGCGACACTGGTCCGACTGGTGGCCGGCACAGCGCGTGCCACCCCGCCATCAAGAGCAAGGACAATGATCGTTGCAACGATGATCAGGAATTCGAAGGATGGACGCATGACGTGTCGTTCCCTGGCGCGGACCGCTGGTGAGAGGATTTTCAGGTCGCACCCAAGCACTCAGCCTGGCAGTTTCCGTCGCGTCGGCCGCTGATGCGACCGACGCGACGCAGGTTCCCGGATGGCAACGATTGTCAGTATCCTGGTTTTCAGAACTTGTACTTGACCTGGAAGTTGACCTCACGCCCCTCGATCGAGCGGGCGAGAATCACCCCGCCGCCGCTGGCAAAGCCGAACAAGCGGGCGTTGCCTTCGGTGATGCCGATCTCGTTGGTGATATTGGTACCACGCAGTGTCAACATCCAGTTCTGGCCGATGTTGGCGATGGCACCGATGGCGAGGTCGTGATAGCTGCCCAGCGGCTGTTGCTGCAGCTGGTCGCCGTAGCGATTGCCCATATGTTCATAGGTGAACCAGAACTTCATGCTGCCCCAACTGGTCGGCACCACATAGGCCGGGGTCAGTCGATACTGGAATTTCGGCTGACGGTCCAGGCGCATGCCGCTGATGGTGTCGCACCGTTGGCTACCGTCCTGGCCGACGTAAGGCACGCAGCTGTCATAACCCGAGTAATGACCGTCCATGTAGTTGCCGCTCAACGCAATCGAGAAATGCTCGAACGGTGTGACCGTCACTTGCGCGTTGAGGCCCTTGGTCACCGAGCCATAGACGAGGTTGACCTGTCCGGTAGGCAGATTGATCGAGTACGGTATGCCATGGAACAACCGGCGATAGGCGCTGATGTCGGCGTAGATCCACGGCGCCTGGTACTTGAAGCCGAGCTCCATGTTGTGGATCTTCTCCACCGGCGGATTCCCTTGGTTCACGATATCGTCGAAGCTGGGCAGGAATACGCCGTCATTGACGCGCGCGTAGGCGCTCATGTTGTCGCTCAGCGCGTAGTTCGCTCCGAGGGTCCACGACGATGCGCTCCTCGATCCGGAAGGATGCTGGTAGCTGTTCGTCAGATACTCGGCGTTGTTGTTGTACACGGTGTACGGGTTGGCATCGAGGTCGCCGGAGGTCGTGTTCTGGAACCAGCCGCCGATGTCGTCATGCTGGATGCGCATGCCGCCGTCGAAACGCCACTTGCCGATGTTCCACTCGTCGGCAACGAAGAACGCCGTGGTCGTGGCGTGCCAGCGCTCGTTGAATGCCATCCACGACTGCGGCTGGGAATTCCAGTAGAGGCCTTGCGCGTCGGTCAAAGCGTAGTTGTTCGTGCCATCGCTCAGATTGACCACGATCGGGTTCGGATTGCTCTTCGCCTGCAGCAGCTGATTGAGGCCGTCGTACTCGGAATGGCTTAAAGAATACACCGCCGTATAGTTGCCTACGGTCAGGGTGTTGCCCTCGAACAATTCCTTGCTCAGACGAAACTCATTGCTGACGGACTGGATCTTCTTGGGAATGTACTCGGGGTTCTGAACGGTCACGTTCTCGTTCATGTTCGCCGCCTTGCCGTTGGTATAGGTGGCAGTCGCGGTGAGATTGGCGGGAAGTCCGAAATCCGACGCGGCGCCGGCAATGAAGTTGCCCAGCGTAGTCGGATTGCTTCCCGTACTGAAGAACGCCGTGATGTCCATGTGACCGGCGACGAAGAGCGCCTTGTCCGACAGCGACCAGCCGTTGTCGAATTGAAGATCCAGATTGGCGCCCAGCATGTGGATGTCGCCACCCTCGCCGTTGGCCATGTCGATATTCATGCCGCCCGGCTTGCAGCCTGCGGTGAAGCACGGCGTGGTCTCGAGGAACTGGCGCCGATTTGCATTGCTGCCGAAGGTGCCGGTCAACGGATTGAATCCAGGGTAGGCCGAGAACTGGCCAGGCGCCGGGTTGAGGATCGGCGTGTCGGTGACAAACTGGTTCTTGTCCTTCAACACTCGCGCATAGAACATGACCGAACCGTGGGCGAGGTCGTGGCTCAAGGTGGCGGTGAGCTGACCGCCCTTGTCGGCTGGGAATTGCGGACTGCGCACGCCGTCGGATTTGCGCCAGAAGCCGCCGATGCTGCCATACCAGCCGCTGTCTTTGCCGCCGATGGGAAAACCGTAGAAACCATCGAGGCGCTCCATGCCCTCCGATCCGTAGGTCACGCCGACGCTGCCCGAGGGCGTTGAACTACCTTCCTTGAGAATGAAGTTCGCGATGAGTCCGGGCTGGCCGTTGCCGTACAGGACCGAGGGGCCACCCTGCACGGCTTCAACGCGGTCGATGGTGTCATCGAGGCGGAACATAGCGTCGGTGAAGTAGTCCCACTTCGGGAAAAGCGGCGAGCCGTTCATCTGCAAAGTCACAAACGGTGCGCCACTGTCCGACGGAAAACCGGCGACTTCGATATTCGCGCCAGTCTGGCCGCCGGAAGATTCCGGATAAACGCCCGGCGATATCTTCAGAAGATCAGCCACGCTGATCGGATTGAGTTCCTTGATCTGCTGGCTCGTCGCTGTGGTGATCGAGTAGCTGGCATCGATCTTCTTGATGCCACCGAAGGCGGAGTTGCCGGTGACCACGACCTGATTGAGCGTCTGCACGGATGCCTGCGCGGCCGCTTTCTGCTTGCCGTGCTCAGCAGATGGCGCGGCTTGGGACGGTGCAGCTTGGGACGCCGCGGCCTGGGACGTG
>DASZCB010000207.1:0-3721 GCA_035943575.1 Rhodanobacter sp.
CTTGCGGTCGGACAGGCGCGGACACGATTACCTGAGAGGTAATGGAATGCGTGATGCCTCGCTGGCATGGCGCGCAGCTGACGTCGTCCGGCTATGTTTGCAAGATGGAGCAGGCTCGCTACTATTGGTCCAGCCATCAGACCAAAGTTCGCCTACCCTCGGAGTCCGCCTCATGAAGAAAGTACGGCTGTTTGCACTGCTGCTGGGACTGGCGTGCATGACGTCGGCTGCTGCGATGTCCGCGCCCGCGTCGCCGGCTGGGTCGGCGGCACAGGCGCAGCGCATGCAATGGTTCAAGGACGCCAAGCTCGGCATCTTCATCCACTGGGGCATCTACTCGGTCAACGGCATCGACGAGTCCTGGTCGTTCTTCAACGGAAAGATTTCCTATCCCGACTACATGAAGCAGCTGCACGGCTTCACCGCTGCGCACTACGACCCGCAGGCCTGGGCCGACCTGATCAGGCAGAGTGGCGCGCGCTACACGGTGCTCACCAGCCGCCATCACGACGGCGTGGCGCTGTGGGGTTCGGCACAAGGCATCAACGTGGTCAAGGACACGCCGGCGGCACGCGACCTGCTCGGCCCGTTCGTCAACGCATTGCGCAAGGACGACATCAAGGTCGGCCTGTACTACTCGCTGGCCGACTGGTCCTCGCCGGACTACGACGTGTTCACCCGCAAGGAGAAGCGTTACATCAACGACCCGGTGCGCTGGAAGCGTTTCGTCGCCTACTATCAGGGCCAGCTGCGTGAACTGTCGCAGCGCTACAACCCCGACCTGTTCTGGTTCGACGGCGACTGGGAGCACACGGCGCAGCAGTGGGAGGCGGCCAACGTGCGCACGATGCTGCTGGCACGCAACCCGAATGCCATCCTCAATTCGCGCCTGACCGGCAACGGCGACTACGCCACGCCGGAGCAGGGCGTGCCGCTGGCACGGCCGAATGCGAAATACTGGGAGCTGTGCCTGACCACCAACGACTCGTGGGGTTACCAGCCGCAGGACCACAACTTCAAGACGCCGACCCAGGTGATCGGCCTGCTCGCCGACACTGCCAGCATGGGCGGCAACTTGTTGCTCGACATCGGCCCACGTGCCGACGGCAGCATGCAGCCCGAGCAGGTGGCTATTCTCCAGGCGCTGGGCAAGTGGCTGGGCAAGCACGGCGCCGCGATCTACGGCACCGACGCTGGATTCCCGAAGGATTATTACTACGGACCGAGCACGCTGTCGGCCGACCACCGCACGCTGTACCTGTTCCTCAGTGGCAAGCCGAACGGCCCGGTGATGGTCAAGGGACTGAAGAACACCGTGCTGCATGCGAGCATGCTCGGCAGCGGCGAGAGGCTGAAGACCCAGGTGATCGGCAACTCGGTGGACGCGCCGTCGCTGCTCTACATCGATGCATCGGGTGCCACGTTCGATCCGCAGATGAGCGTGATCGCTCTGCAGCTCGACGGTCCGGCGGCGGTGCACGCCATCAAGACCGACGCCAAACGTTGAACGAACGAGGACGGATCATGCGACTGAAAGGCAAACGCGCCCTGGTCACCGCCGCGGCGCAGGGCATCGGCCGTGCCACGGCACTGGCGTTCGCACGCGAGGGCGCGCAGGTGCTGGCGACCGACATCAACGAAGCAGGCCTGACGGAACTGCGCGCGCAGGCGCCGAGCATCGACGTGCTGCGGCTGGACGTGACCGACGCGGACGCGGTCCGTGCGCTGGCAGCGCAGCACGCCGGCGTGGACAGTGCCTTCGACGTGCTGTTCAACTGCGCCGGCTTCGTCCATGCCGGCAGCGTGCTCGATTGTGGCGAGGAGGATTGGGCATTCGCCTGGCAGCTCAATGTGACCGCGATGTACCGGCTGGTGCGATCTCTGCTGCCGGGCATGCTTGCGCGCGGCGGTGGCTCGATCATCAACATGTCCTCGGTTGCCTCCAGCCTCAAGGGCGTGCCCAACCGGTTCGTGTACGGCGTCACCAAGGCCGCGGTGATCGGTCTGACCAAGTCGGTCGCCGCCGATTTCGTGGGCCGCAACATCCGCTGCAACGCGATCTGCCCGGGCACCGTGGAGTCGCCTTCGCTGCAGCAGCGCATCGCCGAGCAGGCGCGTGCGCAGGACGCCAGCGCCGACGCCGTACACGCCGCCTTTGTGGCGCGCCAGCCGATGGGAAGGCTGGGCCGGCCCGAGGAGATCGCCGCGCTGGCGGTGTATCTGGCCAGCGACGAATCCGCCTTCACCACCGGCACCACGCAGATCGTCGATGGCGGCTGGTCAAACTGAGAAATCACGATTCATGAAACTGCTTCGTTACGGTCCGAAAGGACAAGAGAAACCCGGCCTGCTCGACGCGCACGGCCAGTTGCGCGACCTCTCCGGCGTGGTCGACGACATCGCTGGCGGGACCTTGACGCCAGCCGGCCTGCAGCGCCTGCGCGAGGTGTCGCCGGAGCGCCTGTCTGCAGTCGCGGGAACGCCCCGCGTCGGTCCCTGCGTCGGTCGCATCGGCAAGTTCGTCTGCATCGGCCTGAACTATTCCGACCATGCAGCCGAATCCGGAATGCCGGTGCCGGCCGAGCCGGTGATCTTCAACAAATGGACCAGCGCGGTGTGCGGTCCGGACGACGACGTGGAGATTCCGCGCGGTTCGCGCAAGACCGACTGGGAAGTCGAGCTGGGCGTGGTGATCGGTCAGGGCGGCCGCTATATCGACGAAGCCGACGCGATGGCGCACGTGGCCGGCTACTGCGTGATCAACGACGTGTCCGAACGCGAGTTCCAGCTCGAAGGCACCGGCACCTGGGACAAGGGCAAGGGCTGCGACAGCTTCGGTCCGATCGGCCCGTGGCTGGTCACCGCCGATGAGGTGCCCGATCCGCACGCGCTGAAACTGTGGCTGGAAGTGGACGGCCATCGCTACCAGAACGGTTCGACCCGCATGATGATCTTCCGTATCCCGTTCCTGATCAGCTATCTCAGCCGCTTCATGAGCTTGCAGCCGGGCGACGTGATCTCTACCGGCACGCCGCCGGGCGTCGGTCTGGGTCAGAAGCCCGAGCCGATCTATCTGCGTGCGGGCCAGGTGATGCGACTGGGCATTGACGGGTTGGGCGAACAGCGCCAGCGCACGGTGGCTGCATGAGCGCGACGGCGGCGGTGACGATCACCGGCATGCGGGTGATCGACGTGCGCTTTCCCACCTCGCAATCGCTGGACGGTTCCGATGCGATGAATCCGGACCCGGACTACTCGGCAGCCTACGTGGTGCTTGAGACCGACTGCACCGGGCTGGAAGGACACGGTCTCACCTTCACCATCGGCCGCGGCAATGAGATCTGCTGCGCCGCGATCGAGGCGATGCGGCATCTCGTCGTCGGACTGAAGCTGGACGCGATCGCCGGCGACATGGGCGCGTTCTGGCGCCACGTCACCAGCGACAGCCAGCTGCGCTGGATTGGTCCGGACAAGGGCGCGATCCATCTGGCCACCGGTGCGGTAGTCAACGCGGTATGGGATCTGTGGGCGAAGGCCGAGGGCAAGCCGGTGTGGCGGCTGGTCGCCGAGATGTCACCCGAGCAGCTGCTGCGTTGCATCGACTTCCGTTATCTCACCGACGCGCTGACGCCGGACGAAGCGCTGGTGATTCTGCGCGCGCAGGCGCCGGGCAAGACCGAGCGCATCGCTACGCTGGAGCACGAGGGTTATCCCTGCTACA
>DASZCB010000208.1:0-3101 GCA_035943575.1 Rhodanobacter sp.
TATTAACCACTTGAGCGACGATGGTGTTTTCCACATTGCCCCAGAATAGGAAAAATTCGCGACCTAATACTTGGGGCATGTACTACCAAATGGCGCTAGAACGTGAAAGGCCCGCCGTGCGGCGGGCCTTTCATAACAACGGAGAAAACTCCGCTCAGGGTTCGTCGGCGAACGTATTGCACTGATCCATGTCGCCGCCGCTGAAGCCGGTCTTGAACCATTTCACCCGCTGCGCCGAGGTGCCATGCGTGAACGTATCCGGCCGCACGCGACCCTGCGCCTGCTGCTGCAAGGTGTCGTCGCCGATATGGCTGGCGGCGTTGAGCGCCGACTCGATGTCGCCCGGCTGCAGCCAGTCGAGTTCCTTCTGACTGTGGTTGGCCCACACGCCGGCATAGCAATCCGCCTGCAACTCCTGCCGCACCGACAGACCATCGGCACCGTCCATCGGCGTGCCGCGACGGCGTGCCTCATCGACCTTGTCGAACACGCCGGTCAGCTTCTGCACGTGATGCCCCACCTCGTGTGCGATCACGTAAGCGCGCGCGAAATCGCCGGAGGAATGCAGCTCGTCCTGCAACTGCTGAAAGAACGCCACGTCCAGATACACCTTCTGGTCGCCGGGACAATAGAACGGCCCCACGGCCGTCGTGGCACCGCCGCAGGCCGTGTTCACGCCACCGCTGAACAGGTGCAACTTGGGATCGACATAGGTCGCGCCCTTGGCCTGGAAAATTTCGCCCCAGGTCTGTTCGGTCGAATGCAGAATCGCACTGACGAAGGCCTTCTGCTGCGGATCCACCTGTGCCGGCACGCTCTGCACCGGCGCGCTCGACTGGGTGCCACCCTGGTCCAGCAACGCCAGCGGATTCTTGAAGAAGACCCAGCCAAGGAGAGCCAGCACGATCAGGCCGCCAATCCCCATGCGACCACCACCGAAACCTGGGCCACCACCGCCGCCGCTGCCACTATCGACCTCGACGTTATCGCTGCTGCCGCCTTTCTGCCAATCCATACGCGCCTCGCTGACTGATGCACCGCACTCGGTGCCGCACGCCGACGATAGCGCCTTGATCGGGATCACGCCAAGCCCGCTCTGCAGCTACAGTAGGCCACCCTTTCGCGAGAATCCGCCATGACCCATCTGCCCGCCCTGGTTACCCTGCTCACCGTGCTGTTGCTGCTAGGCACCATGTGGGTCGTCGGCCGTGCCCGCTACAAGTACGGCATCAAGGCGCCGGCAATCAGCGGCGATCCGGCCTTCGAGCGCGCCTACCGGGTGCAGATGAACACGCTGGAAAGCACCGTGATGTTCCTCCCCACGCTGTGGCTCGCGGCCAACTACGGCTTCAGCGGCTGGGCCGGCGTGGCCGGGCTGGTCTGGATCGTCGGCCGGGTGTGGTACGCACTCGCCTATCTGAAGGACGCCGGCAGCCGTGGCCCCGGTTTCGGAGTCGGCATGATTGGCTGGGCCGCGACGTTGGTGATGGCCTGCATCGGCGTCGGCCGCGTCATGCTGCTCGGCTGACGCTAGCCTTCAGTAGGCAAGCCGGGCGCAACAACGCTCAACACCCGCACGCTGGGTTCGCTGCATGGCGGTCGACGGCATCACTCCGATGCAGTGGCGGGCACTAGCCGCATAGCTCCACATTTTGGCGGCTGCTAAAAATGGAGGGATTACCACAGCACTCGCTGCGCCCGTTCCAGCAACCCGTTCCCCGCTTGTCAGGCATGCTTGTCGCATGGAAATCATCTGCACCGAAGCTTCCCCGCTGCCGCCTTCGACCGTATCGATTACGCCGATGCCACACGCCAGCGCACGTGCGCCGAGCCTGTGGGCCGCGTTGGGGTTGATCGCCACGTATTTCCTGGTACAGGCCGTAGTCGGCACCTTGTTCGTGCTGGTGGCCAGTGTGACGACGACTTTTAGCCATACCGGGCAAGGCCTCGACCGTGCGATTCCGGTGATGCTGGCACAGCCCTCCATGCAGGCGCTGCTGGCGATGCTTTCGCTCGGTCTCGCCGCATCATTGACCTTGTGGCTGGCTCGCTGGAAATGGCCACAAGTGTGGCCGCTGGCAGCCCCGCCAGGCTTCGGCTTCACGTCGCCAGCGCGCCCGTGGTTCCTGGCGCTCGCGGTTGCAGCCGGACTGACTGCTCCCTTGCTGGGTGGACTGCTGACTCAACTGCTGGCGCACGATCACACGGTCACTCAGGACATCCAGCAGCTCGGTGGCAGCACACCGCTGGGGCTGCGCATTCCGCTGGCGCTGATCGTGGTAAGCCTGGGGCCGCTGGTGGAGGAGTTGCTGTTCCGCGGCGTGCTGTTGTCCGCACTGCTGCAGCGCTGGCATGTCGGCTGGGCCGTGGCGATCAGCTCGCTGGCGTTTGCCTTGATCCATCTGCCGGGCTTGCAGTTCCAGTGGTACGCGCTACCGGATCTGGCCTTGCTGGCACTCGCGCTGGCCTGGTTGCGGCTGCGATCGGGCTCGATCTGGCCGGCCGTACTGGCGCACGCCGTCAACAACTTGCTTGCGGTGGCGGGCTGGTTCGTGGCGCTCAACCTGCCCGGCTGAGCCCGCTCACTTCGGAGCGATAGCGAAGTGGCGCAGCAGTCGCGCCGTCTCGAACAGCGGCAAGCCCATCACGCCGGAATAGCTGCCTTGCAGATGCTCGACCAGCACCGCGCCGCGGCCCTGAATCGCATACGCACCGGCCTTGCCGAACGGCTCGCCGGTGGCGACGTAGGCGGCGATGGTCGGCTCGTCCAGTGTTGCAAAACGCACCTGCGACACACATACCGCGCACTGCTCGCGCGCCGCGCCGACCAGCCATACCACCGAGATCACCGCATGCGTGCGCCCCGACAGGCGTCGCAGCATCGCGGCGGCATCGTCGGCATCCTGCGGCTTGCCGAACACCTCGTCGTCCAGCACCACTTCGGTATCCGCGCCGAGCACCACTGCCTGCGCGGCATTACCCAGCTGGACCAGCCCGGCCTGCGCCTTGTCGCGCGCTACACGGCTCACGTAATCCTGCGGCGTTTCAGCCGGCGCGCGCTGCTCCGCCACCTCGACATCGAGCACGGCGAAATCCACACC
>DASZCB010000209.1:0-6201 GCA_035943575.1 Rhodanobacter sp.
TGGCGGTGAGCAACATGCCGGCGGCGTCGAAGACTGACCTGGGCAATGGCATGACCCGTGTGGTCTTCCAGCCGTCGCCGAAGATGTCGACCTACCTGCTGTTTTTCGGCCTGGGCGAATTCGACCGCGCCACCGCCACGTCGGACGGCACCGAGATCGGCGTGATCACGCAGAAGGGGCTGACCTCGCAGGCTGGCTTCACGCTGAAATCGGGCAGTGACGTGCTACACGAATACAACGACTACTTCGGCGTGCCGTTCCCGCTGCCGAAGCTGGACAACATCGCTTCACCGGGCAGCAGCCAGTTCTTCTCGGCGATGGAGAACTGGGGCGCGATCTACACCTTCGAATATGCGCTGCTGCTCGATCCCTCGATCTCGACGCAGTCGGACAAACAGCAGGTGTTCAACACCGCGGCGCACGAGATGGCGCACCAGTGGTTCGGCGATCTGGTGACGATGCGCTGGTGGGATGATCTGTGGCTCAACGAGGGCTTCGCCTCGTGGATGGCCGCGCGCACCACCGAGAAGCTACACCCGGAATGGCATACCGATCTCGACGCGGTGGGCACGCGCGAAGGTGCGATGTCGCGCGACGCGGTGGCCACCACGCACCCGGTGGTGCAGCACGTGGAGACGGTGGAGCAGGCCAGTCAGGCGTTCGACGCGATCACCTATTCCAAGGGCGAGGCAGTGATCCGCATGCTGGAAGCCTACGTCGGTGCGGATACCTGGCGCGATGGCGTGCGCCGCTATATCAAGGCGCATGCGTACAACAACACGGTGTCTGACGATCTGTGGCGCGAAGTGCAGGCCGCGGCGGGCAAGCCGATCACCCAGATCGCGCATGACTTCACCTTGCAGCCGGGTGTGCCGCTGATTCGCGTGGAAGCGTCGGCGTGCAGTGGCGGCAAGACCACGCTGAAGCTGACCCAGGGCGAGTTCACCAAGGACCGCCCGAACAAGACCCCGCTGAAGTGGCATGTGCCGGTGATCGCGCAAAGTGTCGGCGGCGAGCCGGCACGCACCGTGGTGGACGGTACGGCCACGCTGTCTGTGCCCGGCTGCGGTCCGGTGCTGGTCAATGCCGGGCAGAGCGGTTACTACCGTACGCTGTACTCGCTGGCGCAGTTCGCCGCGATCAAGGGCGATTTCGCCAAGCTGGCGCCGATCGACCAGATGGGCCTGATGGGTGACACCTGGGCGCTGGGCATGGCCGGGCTGGAGCCGGCGTCGAGTTATCTGGACCTGGCTCAGGCCACGCCGGCGAATGCCGACCCGCAGATCTGGGGCGACATCGCTGGCAGCTTCTCCGGCCTGCATCAGTACTACCGCGGCGATAAGGCACGGCAGGCACGTTTCGACGCGTTTGCGCTGAAGCAGTTGCAGCCGGTGTTCGCACGTATCGGCTGGGAGGCCAAGGCGGACGAGAGTGATCCGACCGCGATCCTGCGCACGCAGCTGATCGGTGTGCTCGCTGACCTGGGCGACAAAACCGTGATCAACGAGGCGCAGCGTCGTTATGCGGCACAGGCGAGTGATCCGAAGGCGGTGCCAACAGCCTTGCGCAAGACCATCGTGGCGGTGGTGGCACGACATGCCGACGCAGCCACCTGGGACAAGCTGCACGCCACGGCCAAGGCTGAGACCACGCCGCTGATCAAGGACCAGCTGTATTCGATGCTGTCCATCGCCGAGGACGATGCACTGGCCCAGCGCGCGCTGGATCTCGCACTCACCGACGAACCGGGCGCCACCAACAGCGCCGGCATGATCAGCATCGTCGCGTACCAGCATCCGGATATGGCGTTCGACTTTGCACTGGCGCACCGTGCCCAAGTGGACAAGCTTGTCGATTCGACGTCGAGCAGCCGCTACTACCCGGGCCTGGGCAGCAGCTCGTTCAACCCGGCGATGATCGGCAAGATCAACGCCTACGCCGACGCTCATATCGCCGCCGGCTCGCGCCGTGCTGCCGATACCGTGATCGCCAACATCACCTACCGCACGATGATCCGCAACGAACGCCTGCCGGCGATCGATGCATGGCTGGCGAAGAACGGCGGCTGATCGCAAGGAGCACGGCTGCACCCGATGCCATAACCAAAGGCCCCGCTAAGCGGGGCCTTTTCGGTACCGGGGCCTGGTGTACGGTGTCGATGTTCCAATCGGTGTGATGGCATTGACTCGTTGAGGGGGAGCGATGACAGGTTCGGCAGACAACATGGTTCTGGACAGCGCGGTCTACAAGACGCTGCTGGAATCGACCAGGGCAATTCCGTGGAAGATCGACTGGGGCAGCATGCAGTTCGCCTACATCGGGCCGCAGATCGAGGCACTGCTGGGGTGGGCGCCGTCGAGCTGGGTGACGGTGGAGGATTGGGCCAGCCGCATGCATCCGGAGGATCGCGAGCGGGTGGTGAATTTCTGCGTGGCGCAGTCGCAGGCGGGGATGGATCACGAGGCGGACTATCGCGCGCTGACCCGCGCCGGCGATTACGTGTGGATCCGCGATGTGGTGCACGTGGTGCGTAACGCGGATGGTTCGGTCGATTCGCTGATCGGCTTCATGTTCGACATCAGCGAACGCAAGCAGACCGAGCAGCAGCTGATCATCCTGCAGAAGGAACTGGAGGAGCTGTCCTTCCGCGATGGCCTGACCGGGGTGGCCAACCGGCGCCGGTTCGACGCGATCATGGATCTGGAATGGAGCAATGCACGGCGCAACCGGCAGCCGCTGTCGCTGATCATGCTCGATATCGACTATTTCAAGCAGTACAACGACCGTTATGGCCATCTCGAAGGCGACAACTGCCTGAAGCGTGTGGCGACGGTGCTGGCGTCGACGGCGACGCGTGCACGCGACCTGCTGGCCCGGTTCGGCGGCGAGGAGTTTGTGCTGGTGCTGCCGGAAACCGACGAAGCCGCTGCCCACAAGCTGGCCGAGCTTTGCCGTGAGGTGATCCTGGACGAGCAGATTCCGCACACGCAATCCGCGATCGGTCCGGTGCTGACCATCAGCCTCGGCGTGGGTAGCGTGATACCCGGCCACGAAGACGAGCTGCTGCCTTTCATCGACAAGGTGGACAAGCGGTTGTACGCGGCCAAGCAACGGGGAAGAAACACCATCATCGCAGCGAGCTGAGCTGCGCCTTGGCCGATATCTATCTTCTCAAATGCGATGCCGTTGCCCCGGTCAGCGCCGAGACCGAGCGGCTGAGATGGGCCTGGTCGGCGAAACCGCAGATCTGGGCGATGGCGGAAGCGGCGAGCGATGTGCCGCGGTACAACTTCAACGCAGCATGCGTACGGGCCTGCAACCGGAATGCCTTGGGGCTGACGGCGAACACCTGCTGGAAACCGCGACTCACGCTGCCGGGATGCAGACCGTGGCTGCGTGCCCATTGGGCGAGCGAGAGATTGGGGTCAGCCAGCATCGCGGCGGCGAGCTGTTCCGGCCAGTCACCCAGTGGGTGCGTGACGGGCAGAGTCTCGTCGAGCAACCGGGTCACGGCCGCGGGCACGTCATGTTCAGCCAGCTGCACGATGGCGTCCGCATCGTGTATCCGCGCATGCGGTGCACCATTCCAGTCGTCCGGCAGCGGCAGTACCAGCACCTCGGCACCTGTGCAATGCATGCGGTCGAGGTGGCGCTCGTGCGCGTAGTGGAGCAGCACGTCGCCGGTTTGCACACGATGCAGGCCGCTATCGCCGGCTTCTTCATAGCTGCCAGAAAGCACGACGGCCGCAAAGGCCTGTGCATGTCGATGGCGTGCGAGTACTTCGCCATGCGCGTGCCGCTGGCGACCTGTTGCAGCAATGCGAAGGCATTCGGTGCATTGCGCTTGGCGCCCCGATGTGCCGGTGGTGTGAAGTTCGTTCAAGACGTCAGTCGCTTCGGCTTGCAAGATTACGCATCCCTCGTGATCAGGACCAATTATGCGTCATCTCCTTCTTGCTCTGTTTGCATGCGGTTTCACGTTGCTCGCCATGCCGGTCCTGGCCGACGCTGGGCCGCATGACGACACGGTGACCTCGATCCTCGCCGCCAACCGTGATGCTGCTGGCAGCAATGCGACTACCGGCACGATGACGCGCCATTACAGTTATGCGGGGCAGGGCCTCACCGGTACGATTGACGAGGCGTTCGACCTGATGACGGGGCGCCATATCGACCGCTACGACACCCCGCCGGTGCATGGTGCGTCGGGTTTCGACGGCAGCACGCCGTGGATGACGGATATCTCTGGTGCATCCACGCAACAGCAGGGTGGTGATCGCCCGGCGCTGACGATCAACGAGGCCTATCGCTATGCCAATCTCTGGTGGCGTTCCGACCGTGGTGGTGCACGCATCGAATCGCTCGGTCGTGACAAGGAGGGCGACCATCTGCGAGTGACGCCGCGTGGCGGCAAGCCGTTCGATGCATGGTTCGATCCTGTCTCACATCAACTGGTGCACATGCGCGAAGTACAGGGGTTTCAGACCTTCGACGAGCACTACAGTCATTTCGTGAAGATGGCTGGCGTGACGGCTCCACGCACCACCGTCATCGATGACGGCAGCGGTGCCGCGGGCGAACAGACACTGACCCTGGTTGATATGAGGGTTGGGCCCGAGCGTCCCGCAAGTGATTTCGCGATGCCGCACAGGAAGCCGCACGATTGGTCGATCCGCGGTAGCGCTGCGATTTCAGGCGAGGTGGAACTGCCGTTCCGGCTGCTCAATAACCACATTTTCATCGACGTGATGGTCAACGGCAAAGGGCCGTTTCCGTTTTTCGTGGACACTGGCGGACACGACATCCTGACGCCATCGACTGCCGATGCGCTCGGCCTCAAGCCGATAGGCGCGACGATCTCCGGCGGTGCCGGCGAGAAGACACAAATATCCGGCTATACGAAAGTGCGCTCGTTTGCGATGGGCGCAGCCATGATGTCGGACCAGACCGTGCTGATCCTGGATATGAGCCCGATTCCGGTGGAGGGTTTCCAGCCGGGCGGCATGGTCGGCTTCGAGATGCTGCAGCGTTTCGTGGTGCGTATCGACTACGGCGCGAACACTCTGACCCTGATCGATCCGAAACGCTTCGACCCGCGGGATGCGGGCACGCCTGTTCCGTTTCATTTCTACGATCACATGCCGCAGGTGACGGGGCATGTCGCGGGTATTCCCGCGCGTTACAATATTGATACCGGTTCGCGCTCTGAAGTGACGCTGACGCATCCGTACGTGGAGACGAATCGTCTGCGCGAACGGCTCCCGCAAAGCATTCTTGCCACCGATGGCTGGGGCGTGGGTGGCCCTTCGCGCTCGCAGGTGGCGCGCATACCGTCGCTTGAGCTGGGCGGCATCACCGTGCCGGACATCATTGCTGGCCTCAATATGCAAACCAAAGGTGTGTTTTCTGATGCCAATTTCGACGGAAATGTCGGCAGTGGCTACCTCAAACGCTTCGTGGTGACGTTCGACTACGGCCATCAGGTGATGTATCTGAAGCCGCTGGCGCAACCGGGAACGGATACCGGCACCTTCGATCGCTCGGGTATGTGGATCAATCTCGGTAGCGACGGCTATACCGTGATGGATGTTGCGTCTGGCGGTCCCGCGGCAAAGGCCGGGTTGGCCGTAGGCGACGTGATCACCGGTCTCGATGGTCGTAGTCTACACGAGCTGCCACTTGCCGACGCACGTCGGCTGCTGCGCACCGCACCTGCCGGCACACATGTGGCGGTGACCGTTCACCGTGACGCGACATCACGCAAGGTGGATCTGGTGCTGCGTGACCTCATTCCGCCGCATGCGCCTGCACTGACCCATTAGCGATAAATTGAAGGTGCCAGAGGCTGGATGCTTCGATGGCAGTCACGGCGAGTTCTTGGGTCAGGACCAGGGCAACAGTCGCTGCGACTTGCGAGGCTGGTTGTCCAGAGCGTTAGCTTCGCCAGTGCCATTCACGCCTGCTGCGCGTAACCCGACCCGGCAGCTGTCTTGAGCATCAGCGTTCGACCAGGTTTTGAACTTCCCCGGAGACGATCAATGACTCTCTCAACTGTGGTGAAACGGCCGAGCGCGTTTCTTCCGGTGGCGATGTCGATCACGGCCCTGATCGTGGTGCTTGGGGGCGTTGCCATGTTCGGTGCTGCCCGCGAAACCGAGGAGGGGGCTGCCGCCCATCTTTGGCAGCTTCTCATCGCCGGGC
>DASZCB010000210.1:0-2360 GCA_035943575.1 Rhodanobacter sp.
CACCTTCCTGGTCGGCGCGGCGATGACCGGCGGCAAGGTGCGTACACGCCATGCGCGGGCCAACACGCTCGACGCGGTGCTGGCCAAGCTGGAGGAATGCGGTGCGCACATTTCCACCGGTGACGACTGGATCGAGCTGGACATGGGCGGACGCCGGTCGAAGGCGGTCAACATCAGCACCGCGCCGTATCCGGCCTTTCCGACCGACATGCAGGCGCAATTCACCGCGCTCAACTGCGTCGCGGAAGGCACCGGCGTGGTCACCGAAACCGTGTTCGAAAACCGTTTCATGCATGCGCAGGAGTTGCAGCGGTTGGGCGCGAACATCCAGCTCGAAGGCAATACTGCGGTGGTGCGGGGCGTGGCGCAGATGAGCGGCGCGCCAATCATGGCCACCGACCTGCGCGCGTCGGCCTGTCTGGTGCTGGCCGGTCTGGTGGCAAAGGGCGACACCGTCGTCGACCGCGTCTATCACATCGACCGTGGTTACGAGAACATCGAAGAGAAGCTTGGTGTGCTCGGTGCGAAGATCCGGCGCTTGCCTAACTGAATCGTTGATCGTTTCAAACGAAAAGCCCGGCAATGCCGGGCTTTTTTGTGTCGGATTGCCTGGGCAAATCTCAAAGCACCCTCAGTTGGCGTGGTAGCTCACCAGCTCCATCGTCAGATCGCCGCCATCGTGCTGCGACAGTTTCACCGGCAGCGGATAACGAGCCGGCGCATACCACGCGCTGAAGCCACGCTCGGCGTCGGTGCGGTCGACCCGTTCGGCGTTGAAGCTGCCGGCGGGAACCTTGACGGTTTCCTTGCCGCTCACCTTGAAATTCTGTGTCTGCACTTCCTGACGCACGGCGACCGGCAACGCGATCTGCTGCTTGCCGTCGCGCAAGGCCAGTCCGAGTGCCATGGCAAGGGTATTGCGCTCGACCATGCCGGCGCTGGCCGCGTAGGTCTGCGCGCCCTTGCCTTCGTCGACCGTCACCTGCTGCTTCGACCAGTCGACCGTCATGTGGCGCTGCTTGTTCTTGATGCCTGTCTGCAGCTGGTAGTCGTAGTTGATCGCTTCGGGCACGTCGCCTTTCCAGCGGAAGTGTGAGGCCTCCGTCATGTTGGCGCCGAGCATCGCAGCCAGCCCGCCGGTGCCCTTGACGTCCTTGCGGTAGGTCCACTCACCGTTGCCGGCGGCGCGCAGCGTGACGGTGGCCACGCCCATCGGTTCGCCGCCTTGCGACACGTTGTAGGTGGCGGTAAAACCGCTGGGTACGGCGGCAACGGCGGCCTGCGTGCCAAGCAGGCTGAGGCCGAGAAGGGCAGCAAACACGGTTCGGATAGTCATGTGTCGAGTCTGCCGGCGCCGGGCTGAACCGGGGATCACTCCACTGGCTGCAAGCCTTCAGCGCCCAGCATCAGCGGCGCCAGCAAGAGGTGTCCGTCGAATTGTGGCGCGCGGCCATCCCATTGCAGGCGCTGACTGGCGAGCAGGCCCAGCACCGCCGGCAGCAGCCGGTGCTCCAGCGGCAACAGCCGTTGCGCGAGTCGCTGCTCGTCGTCACCGGCTTCGATCGCCACTCGCGCCTGCGCGATCACCGGGCCGCCATCCAGCTCGGCGGTGACGAAATGCACGCTGGCGCCATGCTCGCTATCGCCGGCTTCCAGCGCGCGGCGATGCGTGTGCAGGCCGCGGTATTTCGGCAGCAGCGACGGATGGATGTTGATCATCCGGCCGATCCACGGCGTCAGTGCCTCACCATCGAGGATGCGCATGAAGCCGGCCAGCACCAGCCACTCGGCGCCGCTGGCGGCGATGCGGGCGAACAGATCCAGGTCGAATGCGCGCCGATCCGGATAACCGCGCGGATCGAGCGCCAGCGTGGGAATGTTGGCCGCTTCGGCCAACCGCAGTGCGCCGGCGCTGGCCTTATCGCTGCCGACCAGCACGAACTCCACCGGTAGCTCGCCGCGTTCGCGCGCCTCGAGCAGCGCGGCAAGATTGCTGCCGCGTCCAGAGGCGAGCACGGCGACGCGGGGCAGTGGCGTGTTCATCGGCAGCGCAGCGGGTGTGATCAGCTGATCCGCACGCGCTCGTCACCCTGCGCCGGCACCACTTCGCCGATCACCGAACTGGCCAGGCCATGTTTAGCCAGCAGCGCGGAAGCGGCGGTCACGGCATCGCGCGGCAGGATCACGGTGAAGCCGATGCCGCAGTTGAACGTGCGCCACATTTCCTCGCGTGCCACGTTGCCTTCTCGCATCAGCCAATCGAACACTGGTGGCAGCACGATGGTCGCGGCGTCCAGCGCGATACCGAGACCCTCCGGCACGACGCGGATGATGTTTTCCTTCAGGCCGCCGCCGGTGAT
>DASZCB010000211.1:0-2199 GCA_035943575.1 Rhodanobacter sp.
CTGGAACACGTCGCGCGGCGTCATCAGCAGGCCCGCCTTGCGTGCACGGCTGACCAACTGGATCGAAATGATGCTGTCGCCGCCGAGGTCGAAGAAGCTGTCGGTGATGCCTACGCGCGGCAGGCCGAGCACTTCGGCGAAAAACTCCGCCAGCACTTGCTCCTGCTCGGTGCGCGGTACACGTTGCACGCTGGGAGTGAAATCCGGCGCAGGCAGGGCTTTGCGGTCGAGCTTGCCGTTCGGTGTCAGCGGCAATGCCGGCAACAGCACCAGGGTCGGCAGCATGTGCTCTGGCAGTTGCGTCGCGATAAATCGACGCACGTCGTTGAAGCGTTCGAAGCTGGACGGATCATTGGCGTGGCTCTGTGCATGCCGGGCGCCCACACGCGGCAGGTACAGATCGGTGAATACAGTCGATGCGTCCGCATCCTTCACGAACACCGCATCGAGTTGGCCATCGGCCTGGTTCGACCAGGTGATGGCCACGCGATAGCCGAGGGCTTCGCCTAATGCACGAAGTTCCTCGCTGTTGAAATCGCCAGTGATATCCAGTTCGGTGTTATCGCGCAGGCGCGGCTGCAGGAGCTCGATATCGGCGCCGTGACCGAGCGCTTCCATCGCATCCAGTTCCAGCGCAAGCAAGGTGTTCGGCAATCCGGTGACGCGCAGCCGCGCGGGCTGCTGTTCCTGCAGATGGCGTTGCAATTCGCGCAAGGTGGCGGTCGAGTCATTCAGCGCAAGCCGTGGGATATGCGCCAGTGATTCGGCCGGCAACGGTCCCTTGTGCAGTACCACCTCGTAGCGATGCCGGCTCAGTTCGTTGCCTTGACGGCTGCGCTTGACCTGGATGTCGACGGCCGCAAGGCCTTCGATATGCTGCGGCAGCTGGGCGAAGAATTCAGGCGCGAGCAGCAACTCTTTTTCCGCCAGCAAGGTCTGTTCGATGCGACGCTGTACGCTGCGCGCATCGGCCGACGGATCGGCCTGGTGGATCTGGATCGCGCTGGCAAAGCAACGCAGTAGGTGCAGGTTGCGCACGTCGCCGATGAAGATCGTGCCGCCCGGAGCCAGCAGCGAAAACGCCTGGCGCAGCACTTCGGTGAGGTAGTCGGCGCTGGGGAAATACTGCACCACCGAATTGAGCACGACCATGTCGAACGTGCCCGCTGGCAGATCGTCCATGACATGCGCCGGTTGCGCGCGCAGTTGCACGCGCGATGCCAATTCCGGCGCACTGCGCAGCGTGCCGCGCAGAAGTTCGATGGTGGCGCTGGAAAGATCTATGCCCCAATAGCTTTCGCAATGCGGTGCGACCTTGGCCAGGATCAGGCCGCTGCCTACGCCGATTTCCAACACGCGGCGCGGCTTCAGCATCAGGATGCGATCGACCGCGGCGGCACGCCATGCCTGCATTTCATGCAGCGGAATCGGCTCGCCGTCGTAACTGCTGTTCCAGCCACCGAAGTCTTCGCCGAATGCGGTTTCCGCCGCGGGACGTTCTTCCTGCGCTTCGCCATGCAGTTTTTCGTAGATGGCTTTCCACTCGCCGACCTGGCGCTGTTCCTGGTCCTGATCGCGGACCTTGGTGGTGTCGCGATCGAGCACGACATAGCCGACCAATTGCTTGTGGCCCGGCATGTCTTCGCGTGCGATCACCGCTGCCTGTACCACCGCCGGATGCCGTAGCAGCACGGCTTCGATTTCGCCCGGCTCGATGCGGAAGCCGCGGATCTTCACCTGTGTATCGACGCGACCCAGGTAATCGAGCTGGCCATCCTTACGCCAGCGCACCAGATCGCCGGAGCGATACATGCGCGTGTGGGGTTCGAACGGACTGGCGACGAAACGCTCGGCGGTGAGGGCGGGGCGTCCGAGATAACCGCGTGCCAGGCCCGCGCCCGCGATGTAAAGCTCGCCCGGTACGCCGACCGGAACCTGGCTCAGATTTTCATCAAGTACGTACAGCTGCGTGTTGTGAATTGGCCGGCCGATCGGCGCGATCTGCACACCTTCGAGTGCTTCGCTCATCGCGGCGCAGACCGTGGTTTCGGTCGGGCCGTAGGCATTGATCATGCAGCGTCCGCGCGACCATACATCCACCAGGTGCGGCGCGCAGGCTTCGCCAGCGACGACCAAATGCGTCAGGCTGTGCAGTGCGTCTTCCGACATCACCGCCAGGGCGGATGGCGGCAGCGTGAC
>DASZCB010000212.1:0-1910 GCA_035943575.1 Rhodanobacter sp.
CCAAGGAAATGCTGCCGGTTCTCGACAAGCCGCTGATCCAGTACGCCGTCGACGAAGCGGTGGATGCCGGTGCCGACACGCTGATCTTCGTCACCAATCGCTACAAACACGCGATAGCCGACTACTTCGACAAGGCCTACGAGCTGGAAGCGAAGCTGCAGGAGAAGGGCAAGGACGAATTGCTTGCGCTGGTACAGGGCACCTTGCCGCGACACGTGCGGGCGATCTTCGTGACCCAGCCCGAAGCGCTCGGTCTGGGCCATGCCGTACTGTGTGCGAAGCCTGTCGTCGGCGACGAACCGTTTGGCGTGGTGCTGCCCGACGACCTGATCTGGAACGGTGCGATCGGCAGCGGCAAGGGCGCACTGCGGCAGATGGCCGAGCTTGCCGATGCGAAGCAGGCCGGTGTGATCGCAGTCGAGGAAGTGCCGCACAACGAGACCGACAAGTACGGCATCGTCGACGCCACGCCGATCGACGAGCGCAGCGCCCTGATCCGTTACATGGTCGAAAAACCCAAGCCGGCCGACGCCCCGTCGAACCTTGCCGTAGTCGGCCGCTACGTATTGCCCGGTCGCATCTTCCAGTTGCTGGAGCAGACCACGCCAGGTGCCGGCGGCGAGATCCAGCTCACCGACGCGATCGAGGCTCTGTTGAAAGAGCAGGGCAAGGTATTGGCCTACCGCTTCGAAGGCACCCGCTTCGATTGCGGCAACAAGGCCGGCCTGGTGCGCGCCACCATGCACATGGCGATGCAGGATCCGAAACTGGCCTCAGTGGTACGCGAATTCGCAGCCGGACTCTGATCGCGTTGGTAGTCCGGAGATAGTTTCAGGTTCACTTACGGCCAAAAAAGCCGGCATCAGTCGGATGCCGGCTTCCTCTTTTCCAGGTCAGGCTGCCCCGACTTCCCGTAGCATGTCAGAATCAGCGCCGCGTTTTGCCATGGCTGGCGCGCAGGATGGTCTGGGGAAATTTTTCGGCATCACCAAACCTGTGTCATGCAGTGTTGCTGTGAGCCGTGTCCGGATCCGGCATCGTCGGGTTCGTCAATGGATGAAGGTTGGGAAGCATCATGGATTTGCTGCGTTTTCTGCTGATGTTGCCAGTGCGACTGGTGCGTGGTGTGTTTCACCTGCTCGGGTCGATCTTGCGGCCTCTCATCGGCAATGTTTCCTGGGCTGCACCTGAGTGGGCTCCTGCTACAGGTGCAGCGATCCGCCGGCGCCCACGTCACTTTGTCGGCGGGTTGCTCGCGGCGCTGATCCTGCTTGCTGGCGGCTGGTTCGGCTGGCAGTGGTACCAACATCGGCCCCGGCCGGTCGAGCCCGAACGGATTACCTTCGAGATCAAGGCACCGGCCATTACCGAATATGCGGCTCAGGCCGATGGCATTCCGAAAATCACCATCCATCCGCTGGAGATTGACTTTTCCCGCTCAGCGGCGCCGATCGAACTGGTCGGCAAGGTGGTGAGCAAGGGCATCGCGATGCAGCCTGCGCTCAAGGGCGAATGGAACTGGCTCGACGATCATACCTTGCGCTTCGCGCCGGCCGAGGACTGGCCGGTTGGCGCCCACGTCAAGGTGCAGTTCGATGTGGCGCAGGCTTTCGCACCGCACGTGTTGATGGCCGATGATCATCTGACCTTCGATCTGCCGAAGTTCGCGGCGACCTTCGGTAAAGGCGAGTTCTATCAGGACCCGCAGGACGCTACGGCGAAGAAGACGATCGTTCCGGTCAATTTCAACTATCCGGTGGACGCTGCGCAATTCGAGAAGCGCATCGCGATCGCGCTGGCCGACAAGGATGGAAAGTTCGGCACACCGCTGAAATTCACCGTAACCTATGACGCATTCAAGCTCAACGCCTGGGTACATTCGCAGCCGCTGGATCTGCCGCGGGACGATG
>DASZCB010000213.1:0-2269 GCA_035943575.1 Rhodanobacter sp.
CTTCCGATTTCAACGGCGTCGAATTGCCCGATCGCTACGTGTTCGGCTACGGCATGGACTACCACGAGCAGGGTCGCAACCTGCCGGGCATCTATGCGTTGCGCGAGGCCTGAGCCGGTCGCGTCGGGCCATCACCGAATCACAAGCTAATGGATATATCTGCGATGAAGATACTCGGCATTTCCGGCAGTCTGCGTCGGGCCTCGTTCAACACGGCGTTGCTGCATGCAGCACAGGAACTGCTGCCGGCGGACGTCACCCTGACGATCCACGACCTGCACGCGCTGCCATTGTTCGATCAGGACGTGGAGGAGCAGGGTGATCCCGCACCGGTGACGGCACTGAAGCAGGCCATCGATGCGGCCGACGCGTTGTTGCTGGCGTCGCCCGAATACAACGGCGGCATCCCCGGCGTGCTCAAGAACGCCATCGACTGGGCTTCGCGCAGCGGCACCGCGCGCAAGAGCGCAGCACTGAGCGGCAAGCGCGTATGCATCGTGGGAGCCAGCCCCGGCATCACCGGCACCGTGCGTGCGCAGGATCAGCTGCGGCTGGTGCTGCGTCGCGCCGGTGCCGTCGTCGAGCCGCAGGGCGAAGTGCTGGTGTTCCAGGCGCATACCAAGATCGCCGACGGCAAACTGGTCGACGAACGCACGCGCGAGCTGCTCGCCCGTCACCTGCACGACTTTGTCGCGCTGCTGCCGTCGCACAGCGCCTGACCCACACAACCTGGAAACGCCTACATGACAATCGATCTGGCCGTCATCGGCGGCAGCGGCCTATACAACTTCCCCGGCCTGGAAAACTCCGCGCGGCATCGCGTCGAGACGCCTTACGGCCCGGCATCGGGCGACGTGGTGATCGGCGATTTCGCCGGCAAGCGCGTGGCCTTCCTGGCACGTCACGGCGAGAGCCACACGTTGCCGCCGCACCGGGTCAATTACCGCGCGAACCTGTGGGCACTGCACAGCCTCGGCGCACGGCGGGCTATCGGGGTCAATGCGGTGGGCGGCATCCGTGGCGACATGGGCCCCCGGGTGATCGTGGTGCCCAACCAGCTGATCGACTACACCCACGGCCGCTACACCAGCTTCTGCGATGTCGACGGTGCCGAGGTGAAGCACATCGACTTCAGCGAGCCGTATACCGAATCGTTGCGGCAGCGGCTGCTGGCGGCGGCACGCGCGGCCGACATCGCGGTGATCGGCAGCGGCTGCTACGGCGCCACCCAGGGACCGCGGCTGGAAACGCGCGCCGAGATCGCGCGCATGAAGCGCGATGGCTGTGATCTGGTCGGCATGACCGGCATGCCTGAGGCCGCGCTGGCCCGCGAGCTGTCGATCGAGTACGCCTGCCTGGCGCTGGTGGCGAACTTCGCTGCCGGTTGCGGCGACGAGGCAGAAATCAGCATCGACGAAATCTTCGCGCACCTCGCGGCAGCTACCGCCGAAGTGCCGCGCATCCTTGCGGCGATGCTGAAAAGTTGAGCGCGGTGTCCGACTTTGCCGGATATGCGCATCGCCGCATATTGCGCTGAGCCTGAGCAAGTTGGTACTTTCCCTTGGCCGGGACGGCGAACCAACGGGGGATAGTAGGTTCTGCAAGGGAAGCTCGGCGCACCCATTCCATGATCCAGAGGTTCACGCAATGAGTTTCGGTACGGTCAAGTGGTTCAACGACGCCAAGGGTTTCGGTTTCATCTCACCCGAGGACGGAGGGGCGGACGTTTTCGTCCATTTTTCGGCGATCACCAGCAAGGGCTTTCGCAGCCTGCAGGAAGGTCAGCGTGTGAAGTTCGAAATTACCCAGGGCCCGAAGGGCGCCCAGGCTTCGGCGGTCGAAGCGGCTGCCTGATCAGCCAGGTAAACATTGTTTAGCAAAATGAAACCCCGCATCCTGTGCGGGGTTTTTTGTTTTCGGCAACTGGAGAATGCAATGACTGATCGCAGGCGTTTTCTCAAGGCTTCCGTGCTGGGAGCTTCCGCGTCGATGCTGGCATGGGGCGGCAAACTGGTTGCCGGACCGGCAGCCCGAGTCCCGACGACATCGGCTGCACGGGTGATTTCGACCTGGGACTTCGGCGTGGCTGCGAATCAGGCGGCATGGACGATCCTCGGCAAGGGCGGCCATGCGCTGGATGCAGTCGAGTTCGGTGTGCAGGTACCCGAGTCCGACCTGAAGAACCACAGCGTCGGCAGGGCCGGCTATCCCGATCGCGACGGCCACGTCAGCCTCGATGCCAGCATCATGGACGCCGATGGCAACTGCG
>DASZCB010000214.1:0-5519 GCA_035943575.1 Rhodanobacter sp.
CATACCGATTACACGCAAGGCAAGTTGATCGACAACGTTGAACGCCGCGCCTAGGACGGCCATCCGAAAACCTGACACCTTCTCAGGCTGGCGCGGCACCCATTGAAGGGCGCAGAGGTGTGCGCGGTCATGACATATAGAACCAAAAAAGAACTTGTTGAAAATCTCCTGCGCCGCCGTTTCGGAAGTCTTGCGCCGCCGCCTGTGACAACCTTGCATATGGCGAATCCACGGCCGAAAAATGATCACATTATTCTGGCCCCTATGAATCAGGCACGGCTTGATTTGGAAGCCATGACGCCGACCCAACTTGAGGAGATGGTCAGGACTGAGAATCAAAAGGATTTGGAAGCTTTGCGGGCTAAGGAAGCTGCCGAAGAGCTGAATTTGTTTTTCCACCAAGCAAGCGCCAATGCTGATTTTGCGTTCTGGGCCAAGATGCCTATCTGGACACTTGATGAAGCTATCAGTCTGTCTCTTGGCAAAGACCCGCGTGTAGTGAATTGGGATTCCGTAAATGGCGGCGGAGAACAATACGTGCTCGCCGCACTCATAAAGTCGCCATTCCCGAAAGACTATGCGCAGCGGCGCGAGCTAGTCCGGCGTGCACTGTCGGTTCGTGATTTGGTCGATCCGATTAGGCCTGAGGTATATCTAGTGTGGGCACAAAGTACCTTTGACTCTGTGCCGACTGAACTGGTTGAGCAGGTTCGAGCGAGAGGCAAGCACATGGCTGATATGCACGCGTTGACTGTGCGGGTGGCAGAGCTAGAGGCGCAACTGGCTACCAATGGCACGGTAACGAATGATGGTTGGCCTTGGGGTGGTTATGAAACCAAATTGCTGCGAAAGCTCGCTGCTGCCGCGCAACGGTACTGGGTGAACTACGATCCGAGCGCCCCAGATACGGCGGCGACCAACAAAACAGTTAGAGATTGGTTGCAGAGCGAGCAGGAAGTTTCTGACCGTGTCGCAGAGATCATGGCGCAAATCCTGCGTGCGGATGGCCTTCGGCCTGGCCCAAGAAAATAGAGTTATCCGCGCCTACCGGCCCCGCATGACGGCAGGGTTCCCGAGGTTTGTCGCGTCTATTCACGCCTAAAAGGCGCGGACGACTGCGTGTATTCAAACAGCGATCCGTGCGTACATTGACCAACCATGTTCAACGACGGCCCGCAAGGGCTGGAGGAAAGCGACATGGCTGTATCACTTCCCGAAACCGGATTCCTTCGCCTTCGAGACATTGTGGGCGATGCCAAAGCCGGTATTCCTGCAATCATTCCTGTCAGCAAATCTACGTGGTGGCAGGGTTGCCGCACGGGACGTTACCCAAAGCCGACTCGCGCACTGGGCGCCAGAATTACATGCTGGCGTTGTGAGGACATTAGGGCGCTCATTGAGTCCACTGCGCCGGAATCGGCGACATGAGTCGCCTTTCCGCAGATACCGTTTGCATCCCCGACAACTGGCGCGAGCGTTTACCTGACCCTGCCGTGTATTACGGCCAACACGTCGCCAAGCTTGGCCATGCGAATGGCCACGGCTACGCGGTGGGCTTGTGCCCCTTCCACGATGATCATAACCCCAGTTTCGGCGTGAAGTTGACCAGCGAGCGCGGTCTGTGGTGCTGCCACGCAGGATGCGGCAAGGGCGACATGGTGGAGTTTCATCGGCGGCTCACCGGCCTGGACTTCCGGACAACGGTGCGCGATCTAATCGGGAATGGCCGATGAGCGCGGTGTTGCAGGTCGAGACGCCGAAGGAGGCCGCACGCCGGTTGTCAACCCATAAGCTGCGCGAGGGATACAAAGCCGAAGCCTTGCACGTCTATGCCAATGCCAGCGGCGATCCGGTTTACTGGCGCATCCGCTGCAAGCACCCAGACACAGGCGACAAGTGGATACGGCCGATGCATTGGAATGGCATTGCGTTCGTCAATGGCGAGCCGCCACCGCCAGAGGAAGGGAGGCCTCTGTATCGGTTACCCGAACTGCTTGCCACCGATCCTGCGGCGCTGGTGCTGATCGTTGAGGGTGAATGGTGTGCCGATCATTTGCACAAGCAGGGCCTACTCGTCATCACGTCCGGCAGCTGTAGCAGCGCCAGCGGCGCTGATTGGACACCCCTGCGCGGCCGTCACTGCCTGCTGTGGCCTGACAACGATGCACCGGGCAGCAAGTATGCCGATGAGGCGGCGGCGCTCCTGCAAACGCTGGGCTGCACCGTGGAGTTGATCGACGTTGAATCGCTGGATTTGCCCGACAAGGGCGACGCGGTGAACTGGCTGGCGTTGCATCCTGATGCCACAGCGGCGGATGTGCTGGCGCTGGCGAGGTCTGAACTAGGTGCGAATAGACCGGCGGCCAGCATGGTGGATGCCGTGCCGCGCGTCATCCTGACCCGTGGCAGTGATGTGCAACCGGAAGCGGTCGACTGGCTATGGGACGGTTGGCTCGCTGCCGGCAAGCTGCATCTGATCGGTGGCGCACCGGGTACGGGAAAGACCACGCTCGCTGCATCACTGGCTGCGATCATCACCTGCGGTGGACGCTGGCCGGACGGCACGCGCGCCGAAACCGGTAGCGTGGTGTTTTGGTCTGGCGAGGACGACAACTGCGACACCTTGAACCCGCGCCTGCGCGCTGCCGGTGCGGACATGGCGCGCGTGTTCACCGTCGACGGCGTGCGCGACGGCGTGCGCGAGGGTGGCGAGCGGTATCCGTTCGATCCGGCGCGCGACGTGGAGGCTCTGCGTGCGGTGCTGACGGGCATGTCCGACGTGCGTCTGATCGTGATTGACCCCATTGTTTCGGCAGTTGCTAAAGACTCCCATAACAACGGCGACGTTCGTCGGGGACTGCAACCTCTGGTGGACTTAGGCATGCAGCTAGGTGCTGCCGTGCTGGGCGTGACGCACTTCAGCAAAGGCACCAGAGGGCGCGATCCGGTGGAACGTATTACCGGCTCGCTCGCCTTTGCTGCGCTGGCCCGCTTGGTCATGGTGACGGCGAAACAGGAAGCCGACGGCGAGCGGCCGGAGCGGCGCGTCATCCTGCGCGCGAAATCCAACAGCGGCCCGGACGGCGGCGGGTTTGTATATGACCTGCAACAGGGTGAGCTGCCCGGTTTTCCGGGCGTGTCGGCATCGTCGGTTCTGTGGGGCGAGTCGATCCACGGCACCGCACGCGAGCTGCTGGACGAAGCGGAGCAGAGGGATGATGACCACGACGCGGCGGGCGATGCTGTGGACTTCCTGCATAGCGTGCTGGCGTTCGGTTCGCGCTCCGTGAAAGAGATCAAGGCAGAGGCAGCGTCCGCAGGCATCGCTTGGCGGACGTTGGAACGCGCCAAGCGTAAGGCTGGTGTCGAGGCTAGAAAGAGCGGCATGAACGCCGGATGGGAGTGGTACAAGCTCCCGAAGACCGCCAAAAAGGACGAAGACCGCCAGCCTGAGAGAGTGGCGGCCTTCGGCGGTCCTCGGGAAAACGTGGCGGTCTTCGGAGAGGAAAGGACGGGCGAGCGGGAGGACTTCACCGTATGAACCCCCTGCAAACCCTATTGCTTGTGTGGGCCGCTCGTGGAGTGCTGACCCGTGACGGCGACCGTCTGCACGTTGAGGCGCCGAAGGGTGCGATACCACCGCTACTCCTTGACGCTCTGCGCGCGAACAAGACCGATTTGTTGGCGATCCTCTCGGCAGCACCACATGCCTGTGCTGCACATTCCCCAAGGAATCCCCATGACGAAGCCTAAGCCTCCTGCCGCAGCATTGCCGTCCCGCAACTTGAACGTTGTAGCGGAGCCGGGCAAGTCACGCGAGGCACTCATAGCCGAAGTGGTCACACGTGCAAGTGTGCCTGCTGCCCTCATCATCACGGACTTTGCCAAGGGCACGTTTGGAGAGCCTTCACTGGGCGAAGTGCTGGACGCGTTGAAGGATCACGCCAGCACGATCAACTGCGGCAACATGGCGCGCGTCGAGGCGATGCTGGGCGGGCAGGCTTCCGCGTTGAACACCATGTTTGCCGAGCTTGCTCGACGCGGTGCGGTGAATATGGGTGAATACATAGGGGCGGCAGAAACCTATTTGAAGCTCGCCCTGAAGGCGCAAAGCCAATGCCGCGCCACGCTGGAAACGCTGGCCGCGATCAAAAACCCGCCCGTGGTATTCGCCAAGCAGGCCAACATCTCGCACGGACACCAACAGGTGAACAATGGTGAGGCTATGCCGGTCGCGCGCGCGGACCAAATCGAAAGCAAGCCAAACGAACTATTGGAGCACGACCATGGCGAACGGCTGGACACAGGATCGACGGCAGCGGCAGGCGGCAGCGATCAGGCGATGGCAACCGTGGCTGCGATCCACCGGCCCGCGAACTGCAAGCGGCAAGGCCAGCGCCAGCCGTAATGCTTGGAAGGGTGGCATACGCCCGATGTTGCGTGAAATGGCGAAGGCGCTGCACAGCCAGCGGCAATGGCTGGATGAGGTGGGTGAATAACCTAAGCAGAGCATCCCTAACGGCTTGGTTGGAGCGCCAAGTAGAGGTCCGCATTCACGGCTCGTCTGAGCACTTGTAACCCTTTTTTGTTAGGTAGTATCTAAGCACCCACGCTGAGCTCACCGTGTAGTTTTTGTCGCTGTGGTCCAGCTTCTTTCCGAACTCCTGAGTGATCCTGTCTGCTAGTTGTTTCCGCTGCGCCTTCGTGATCAGTAGACGGCTAAGGTGATTCTGACTGTCCGGTTTTTGATCGATTAGCAGCGCAAAGATCAAGGGGGTTGAATTGAAGAGAGTCTTGTCGAGAAACTCTAGTTTTGCTGTTATTTCTGGTGTCCGTGCGACATACGCACCGTAGTCCACGCCTGGCTGCGGGCCGCTGGCGAGAGCACCCGCCATCTTCGCCATCTCGTCGTACAGGGCGATCTTGTCTTGGTAGAGCTCGCTGATCATTGGGATCAAAGTCTCGAAGGGCTTTTTGAGCTGCATCGTATTCAGCACGCTGATATTCGTGCTGAGCTCAAGCTTTGCCCGAGTGCTGCCTCTGATGACCGTTGCCATCTTCTCGTTGAAGTCCTTGGAAGTGCTTAGTTCTTTCTCACCGAGAACGCGAACGTCCTCGACGGCGCCAAGTTCTCTGACGTACTCCGAGACCACGGCATAGTGATCTGCTTCTTCTGCGTGACTAACTGACGCGAAAACCAGCAAGAGAGCAGCAAATACAAATGCATGCATTCTCATTGTCTTCATTCTGCTGATTCCCCAGGTGCTGGTGGATACTTCGCGGCGCACGCGTGCTCGGTCACGTACACCGCCATCTGACTGCTTGCATGGTCTATATGGCTCAGGATGCAATCCGAGTAGGTGGTGCGTGGCTTCACAGAAAGCGTAATCAGTGCGCCGATGGCGATACCGATAAGTGCGACTCCCATATAGCGATAGCGCTGCCGTCGACGAAGCGCTGCAAAGTGTGGGCTCTTCCGTTTGAGGCGACGCCATAGCTCTTCGGCGCGTGCGCTTGAA
>DASZCB010000215.1:0-7601 GCA_035943575.1 Rhodanobacter sp.
CGCGTTGGGTGAATCGTTCGGGCGCATCGTGGCCGCGGTCGAGCAGTTGCAGCCGGTCAATGGCCGCATGAGTCGCTTGGGCGGCCTGCATGGCCTGCCGCTGGTGGTGGTCGATTACGCGCACACGCCGGACGCGCTGGAGCAGGCGTTGAATGCCGTGCGCGCGCATTGCGCCGGCGAGCTGATCTGCGTGTTCGGTTGTGGCGGTGAACGCGACGCCGGCAAGCGCCCGCTGATGGGCGCGATCGCCGCGCGGCTGGCAGATGTGGCGATCGTCACCGACGACAATCCGCGTGGCGAAGATGGCGACGCGATCGTGGCGCAGGTCGTTGCCGGCATGGCGGCGGCGCGCGCGATGACAGTCGAGCGCGATCGTGCGACGGCGATCGGCCAGGCACTGCAACTGGCGCAGTCAGGCGATGTGGTGCTGATCGCTGGCAAGGGTCACGAAACTTATCAGGAAGGCGCGGCCGGCAAGTGTCCATTCGACGATCTGGCGGTGGCGCACGCCGCGCTGGAACGGATGAGCCGGGAGCCGCGCGCATGATGTCGCTGAGTGCCATCGCGGTGTGGACTCACGGGCGCCTGCTTGGCGCCAACGCCGAGGTCACTGGCGTCGTTATCGACACGCGCAAGCTGCAGCCCGGCGACCTGTTCGTGGCGATCAAGGGCGAGCGGGTGGACGGTCACGACTATCTGGCCGAGGCCGCCGCGCGCGGTGCCGTCGCCGCCATGGTGACGCGCAAGCTTGACAACGATCTGCCGCAGCTGCTGGTCAATGACGCCGAGCTGGCGTTGGGCGATCTGGCCAGCGCGGTACGCGCGCAGCGCAACGTGCGCGTGGTCGGCATCACTGGCTCCAACGGCAAGACCACGGTGAAGACACTGGCCGCCTCGATCCTGTCGCGGCACGGCCGCACCCATGTCAGCGCCGGCAACTTCAACAACGAACTCGGCCTGCCGCTGACCTTGCTGGCGATGCCGCGGGACACCGAATACGCGGTGCTGGAAATGGGCGCTGGCAAGCCGGGCGATATTGCGTATCTGGCTGCCATCGCACGGCCCGATATCGGCCTCGTCACACTCATCGCGCCGGCGCATCTTGCGCGTATGGGCAGCATCGAAGGCGTGGCCGAAACCAAGGGTGCGCTGTATCAGGCGTTGCCGGCCGACGGCATCGCGATCATCAACGCCGACGACGACTTCGCCAGCTTCTTCGGCGGGTTGGCCGGTGCGCGCAAGGTGCTGCGTTATGGCCTCGACCATCCGGCGGATATCGGCGCCGACATCATCGAACAGCGCGTGGACGGTTCGCGCTTCGTGCTCAGCACGCCGCACGGCGATGCCGAGGTGAAATTGCCGCTGCCAGGCCGCCACAACATTGCCAATGCGCTGGCGGCAGCTGCGATCGCACTGGCGCTGGAGGTGCCGTTGGACACCATCGTCGCCGGACTGGAACAGGCATCGGGCGCGCCCGGTCGGCTGCGCCGCGAAGTGCTGGCAGGCGGCTGGACATTGATCGACGACAGCTACAACGCGAATCCCAGCTCGATGGCGGCGGCGATCGACACGCTGCTGCTGGCCGATGGCGAGCGCTGGTTGGTACTGGGCGACATGGCCGAGCTGGGCGCGGATGCGCGTGCATTGCACGCGGGCATCGGCGCGTACGCCCGCGAGCATGGCGTCGAGCGGATGTTTGCGGTGGGTCCGCTCGGTGCCGCCACGGTCGAGGCATTCGGTGCGCGTGGCGAACATTTCAACGACAAGCCGGCATTGATCACCGCGCTGCAGACGCAACTGCATGCCGGCGTCACCTGTCTGGTGAAGGGTTCGCGCTCGGCCGGCATGGAACAGGTCGTGGCGGCGCTCGGCGGTCATCCGGGCCATGCCGACAAGAACAAGGGAGGTGCATCCGATGCTGCTTGAACTGGCCGACTGGATGGCACGGCATTTCACCGCGCTGCATCTGTTCCAGTACATCACCTTCCGCACGATCATGGCCGCGCTCACCGCGCTGGCCGTGTCGCTGCTGCTGGGTCCGACGCTGATCCGCAAGCTGGCTGCGCTGAAGGCCGGCCAAGTGGTGCGTAGTGATGGTCCGCAGACGCATCTGGTCAAGGCCGGCACGCCAACCATGGGCGGCGTGATGATCCTGCTCTCGGTCAGCGTCGCCACCTTGCTGTGGGCTGACCTGCGCAACCGCTACGTGTGGGTGGTGCTGGTGGTGATGCTGGCGTTCGGCGTGATCGGTTTCTATGACGACTACCGCAAGCTGGTGTTGAAGGACAGTCGTGGGCTGGCCAGCCGCTGGAAGTATTTCTGGCAGTCGGTGTTCGGTCTTGGGGCGGCGTTGTTTCTGTACTACAGCGCGCCGCATGTGGTGACTGGCCTGCCGGTGGCGGAGACCGCGCTGTACGTACCGCTGTTCAAGCACGTAGTGCTGCCGCTGGGGCTGTTCTTTGTGGTGGTCACGTATTTCATGATCGTCGGCTTCTCCAACGCGGTGAATCTCACCGACGGACTGGATGGTCTGGCGATCATGCCGACCGTGTTGGTCTCCGGCGCGTTGGGCGTATTCGCGTATCTCGCCGGCAACAAAGTGTTTTCCGAGTACCTCAGCATTCCGTCGATTCCCGGCGCGGGTGAGCTGGCGATCTTCTGCGGCGCGCTGGCTGGCGCGGGCTTGGGCTTCCTGTGGTTCAACACCTATCCGGCGCAGGTCTTCATGGGCGACGTCGGTGCGCTGGCGATGGGTGCCGCGCTCGGCTGCGTCGCGGTAATCGTGCGTCAGGAAATCGTGCTGCTGGTGATGGGCGGCGTGTTCGTGATGGAAACCGCGTCGGTGATGATCCAGGTCGCCAGCTTCAAGCTCACCGGTAAGCGCGTGTTCCGGATGGCACCGATCCACCACCACTTCGAGTTGAAGGGCTGGCCGGAGCCCCGCGTGATCGTGCGGTTCTGGATCATCAGCGTGGTGCTGGTGCTGGTCGGTCTTGCCACGTTGAAGGTGCGCTGATGTTCGACTTCGACACCACGCAGGCAAAACGCCGGGAAGGTCCACGCGGCAGCTTCGATCTGTGGCTGCTGGTCGGTCTGCTCGGGTTAGTCAGTGTCGGCGTGGTGATGGTGACCTCCAGCTCGATCGCGGTGGCCGACAGCCAGCACATGGGCGCGTTCTATTTTCTACGGAAGCATCTGATCTTTCTCAGCCTCGGCATGCTGGCGGCCAGCATGGCAATGCGCACCGAGCTCAAACTGTTCGAGAAGTACGCATTCCATCTGATGCTGCTGGCGTTCGTGCTGCTGCTGGCGGTGTTCGTGCCGCACCTGGGCATGCGCCTCAACGGCGCGCGCCGCTGGCTGAACCTGCTAGTGACCACATTCCAGCCGGTCGAGGCAGTGAAGCTGATCCTCGTGGTGTACATCGCCAGCTATCTGGTGCGCCACCGCGAGAGTGTGGAGACGCGTTTCCTCGGTCTGTTCAAGCCGGTGCTGGTCGCTGGCGTCATCGTGCTGCTGCTGCTGGCACAGCCGGATTTCGGTTCGGCTACGCTGGTGATCGCGGTGACCATCGCGATGGTCTGGCTCGGTGGAGCGCGGCCGATCTTCCTGTTCCTGATGGGGCTGCCGCTGATGCCGCTGCTGTATATCGCGGCCACCGGTGAAAGCTACCGTATGAAGCGGCTGACCACGTTCATGGATCCATGGAAGGATCCGTTCAACGACGGCTTCCAGTTGACCCAGTCGCTGATGGCGATCGGTCGCGGCGAGTGGACCGGTGTCGGGCTCGGTTCCAGTGTGCTGAAACTGTCCTACCTGCCGGAAGCGCACACCGACTTCATCTTTGCGGTGATTGGCGAAGAGCTCGGCCTGGCTGGCGTAGTGCTGGTGATCGGCCTGTTCGGGCTGGCCGTGGGGCGCGGGCTGTATCTGGGCCTCAAGGGTGTCGAGGTCGGCCAGCGCTTTGCCGGTTATGTGGCGTTCGGCACCTCGTTGATGTTGGCGATGCAGGCGATCGTGTCGGTCGGCGTGAATCTTGGCGCGCTGCCGACCAAGGGACTGACCCTGCCGCTGATCAGCTACGGCGGTTCGTCGATGGTGCTGACCTGCGCGATGGCCGGCGTGCTGCTGCGTGCCACGTTCGAGATCAATCGCGCGCTCGACGCACGGCAGATGACTACCCGGATGCCGGCGGCAGTGACTGCATCCGACGCCAACGCCGCGATGAAACCGCGCGAGGCGGTGGCCGCATGAAGACGCAGGCACCCGTGCTGATCATGGCTGGCGGTACCGGTGGCCACATCTTCCCCGGCTTGGCCGTGGCCGAGTGTCTGCGCGCGCAAGGTGTGCCGGTGGTGTGGCTGGGCGCGGTCGGCGGCATGGAAACCAGGGTGGTGCCGGCGCAGCGAATCGAGCTGTACACGGTGGCGGTCGGCGGCTTGCGCGGCAAGGGAATCAAGACCCGGCTGCTGGCGCCGCTGATGCTCCTTCGTGCGTTGCTCGCGTCGCTGGCCGTGCTGCGCAAGGTGAAGCCTTGCAGCGTGCTGTCGATGGGCGGTTACGTGGCTGGTCCCGGTGGTGTTGCCGCATGGCTGCTGCGGCGACCGCTGCTGGTGCACGAACAAAATCGCGTGGCCGGTTTCACCAACCGCAAGCTGGCCATGCTCGCGAAGCGCGTGCTGGCTGGTTTCGCCGATGCGTTGCCGCAGGCCGAGTGGGTTGGCAATCCGGTGCGCGATGCGATTGCAGCGTTGCCATCACCGGCGCAGCGCATGGCCGGTCGCAGTGGCAAGCCGCGCCTGCTGGTTCTTGGCGGCAGCCTGGGTGCACGCGCCTTGAATCTGGCCTTGCCGCAGGCGCTGGCCCAGCTCACCCCAGCGCAGCGTCCCGACGTGCTGCACCAGTGCGGCACGCGCGGCCTCGACGAGGCGCGCGCGGCGTATGCAAAGGCCGACGTCGAGGCGCAGGTGGTGGCGTTCATTGACGATATGGCGGGGAGTTATGGCTGGGCCGACCTGGCTGTCTGTCGTGCCGGTGCGCTGACCCTGGCTGAACTGACCGCGGCCGGACTCGGTGCCGTACTGGTGCCGTTTCCCCATGCAGTAGACGACCACCAGACGCGCAACGCCGAAGCGCTGGTGGCGATAGGCGCTGCCGAACTGATGCAGGAGAGTGAACTGGACGTACAGATTCTGGCGCAGCGACTGGAGTCGTTGCTGGGTGATCACCATCGTTTGCTGACGATGGCCGAGGCCGCGCGCACGCTGGCCAAACCCGACGCGGCGCAAGTCATCGCGCGAGCATGCATGGAGGTGGCCGCATGACACTGCGCCGACTGCTCGCACACGAAGACCTGATGAGCACGTTCCGTCGGGTGCACTTCATCGGCATCGGCGGTGTCGGCATGAGCGGTATCGCCGAGGTGCTGCACAACCTCGGCTATGCGGTGTCCGGTTCCGACCGGGCGAATTCGCCGACCGCGCAACGGCTGCAGCAGCTCGGCATCAAAGTGCATGTCGGGCATGCCGCCGAACATATCGGCGACGCCGACGTGGTAGTGACGTCGAGCGCGATCAATCCGGACAACGCGGAGCTGGTCGCCGCCCGCGCGGCGCGCGTGCCGGTGATCCCGCGTGCGGAGATGCTCGGCGAGCTGATGCGTTTTCGTCGCGGCGTGGCGATTGCCGGCACCCACGGCAAGACCACCACCACCAGCCTCACCGCCAGTGTGCTGGCCGAGGCAGGCTACGATCCGACTTTCGTGATCGGCGGCCAGCTCAACGCGGCCGGCGCGAATGCGCGGCTGGGTACCGGCCAGTATCTGGTCGCGGAAGCCGATGAATCCGACGGGTCATTCCTGTTGCTGTCGCCGGTGATCGCGGCGGTCACCAATATCGACGCTGACCACCTGGAGAACTACGGCGGCGATTTCGCCCAGGTGAAGAAAGCATTCGCTGATTTCCTGCACCGGCTGCCGTTCTACGGTCTGGCCGTGCTGTGCGTGGACGATGCGGAAGTCGCCGAGCTGGCCAAGTCCACCACGCGCCGCGTGATGACCTACGGCATCGACACGGTAGACGCCGACGTGCGCGCGCTGAACGTGACCCAGCATGGCTTCGAAATGCATTTCGATTTGGTGCTGCCGGGCCGCGCCGATGCGCTGCCGGTGAAACTCAACCTGCCGGGTCGGCACAACGTGCTCAACGCACTGGCCGCCGCCACGATCGGCTGGCAGCTGGGCGTGGAGGCCGAAGCGATGGCCCATGCGCTGGAGCATTTCCAGGGTGTCGGTCGCCGCTTCCATCGGCGTGGCGAGATCGCGCTCGATCAAGGCAGCGTGCTGCTGGTCGACGACTACGGCCATCACCCGCGCGAGCTTGCGGCGGTGTTCGCCGCCGCCCGCGGCGGCTGGCCCGATCGTCGGCTGGTGGTCGGCTTCCAGCCGCATCGTTACAGCCGCACCCGCGATCTGCTGGACGATTTCGCGAATGTGCTGGCCGATGCCGATGTCCTGGTGCTGACCGATGTCTATGCCGCCGGCGAAACGCCGATCGCCGGTGCCGACGGCCGTGCCCTGGCGCGCGCTGTGCGTGCGCGCGGCAAGGTCGATCCGGTGCTGATCGAGCATCCGCGTGAATTCAAGGACACCTTGCCGACGTTGTTGCGCGACGGTGATCTGCTGCTGCTGCTGGGCGCCGGCGACATTGGTGCGGCGGCCGTGGAGCTGGCCCAGGCCGGCCATCTGAGGACAAGCAAGTGAGCATGAAAATTACAGACCCCGCCCAGTTCGGTCGTGTCGCCGTGGTGATGGGCGGTAGCTCGGCCGAGCGCGAGGTATCGCTCGATTCCGGTCGCAACGTGCTGGCCGCGCTGCTGGCGCGCGGGATCGACGCGCATGCGATCGACGGCATCCCGGCGCTGCTCGACGCGCTGCGCGCCGGCCACTTCGCCCGCGTGTTCAACATCCTGCACGGCCAGCATGGCGGTGGCGAGGACGGCGTACTGCAAGGTGCGCTGGAGTCGCTCCACGTGCCATACACCGGTTCCGGCGTACTCGGTTCCGCGCTGTCGATGGACAAGACGCGCTCCAAACGCGTGTGGCAGTCGCTCGGTCTGTCGACGCCGAACTTCGTGGCGTTGCCGCGCGGTGCCGATGTGCACGCGGCGGCGCGTCAGATCGGTTTTCCGCTGATCGTGAAGCCGGCCTGTGAAGGTTCCAGCGTCGGCGTGACCCGCGTGTTCGCGGAGAAGGATTTGGACGAAGCGGTCAAGCTGGCCGCGAAGTATCCGGGCGACCTGCTGATGGAAACGCTGATCGAGGGCGACGAGCTTACTGTCGCGATTCTCGGTCGGCAGGTATTGCCGAGCATCCACATCGTGCCGAAGGCGGCGTTCTACGACTACAACGCGAAATACGTGGCCGAGGACACCCAGTACATCTGCCCTGGTCTTGAGGGCAGGGCTGGCGAAGAGTTGTCGGCGCTGTCGCTGGCCGCGTTCGACGCGCTCGGCTGCGCCGGCTGGGGGCGCGTCGACGTGATGCGCGACCGCGCCGGTCGTAACTGGTTGCTGGAAGTGAACACCGCGCCGGGCATGACTTC
>DASZCB010000216.1:0-6719 GCA_035943575.1 Rhodanobacter sp.
CTGATCTGCGGGCCGGCCTGCAGCCAGCTGTTGACCACCAGCGAAAGACCGACCAGCGCCGCCAGCGCCGGCACCAACCAGATCAGTGAGGCATTGAAGCGGCGGCGCTTCACCACCGGCTGCGGCAGCTCGGCGTCGTCCGGGCGCCCCGGTTCAATGTGGCTGTCGTCAGTCATCAGTATCCCTGCCATCCCAGATCAATCGGGGGTCAAAACTCATCGAGGCCAGCATGGTCAACACCACAGTCAGGCCGAAAAAGATCACGCCAGGCAGCGGTTCGACCAGACTAAACAGGCCAAAGCGCACCAGTGCTGTCAGCAACGCCACCACAAACACATCCAGCATCGACCAATAGCCGATGAACTCCACCAGCCGATAGAGCTTGGCGCGCTGCGGCCGCGCCCAGCCACTGCCGAACTGGCTGCTCAGCAGCAGCATGCCCATCGAAAGGAATTTCAGCATCGGCACCACGATACTCGCGGTGAACACGATGACCGCCAGATCCGGCGAGCCCTTGACCCACAATTCGACCACGCCACTGATAATGGTGTTGTCGTCGATGTCGTTCAAGCTGGCAGTGCGCATGATCGGCAGCACATTGGCCGGGATGTACAGCAGGAACCCGGCGATCAACAGCGCCCACGTTCGCACAAGGCTGTTCGGCTTGCGCCGGTGCAATGCCGAGCCGCAACGCGGGCAAACCATCTGTTCGCTTTCAAGGTACTTATCGCCGGGCCCGCTGCGGCAGGTCAGCCCGCACACATGGCAGCCGATCAGACCGAGCTCGGCGGCGCGCGGCAACGCGCTCATGCCGGTTGCTCCGGCGTGAGTTCCCACAGCTGACGCAGATCGACGCCAGCGAAGACGGTGATCAGCAAGGTCAGTGCGGCATAGGCATAGATACCCGGATCCGCCACCACGTCGAAATAGTTGTGCGCCTTGACGATCGCCACCAGCGCACCGAGCACGAACACCTCGCTCATGGTCCACGGCTCGAGATGATGCAGCGTCACCATCAACCGCACGAAACCCGGCGCACGCCGACCGCGCCGGGCGAACCACAGCAGCCAGCCAAGCGACAGCATCTTGGCCAGCGGGAAAAAGAACAACGTGATGGCGGCCAGTACCGACACCACCTGCGCCTGCTGCTGCCACATCGTGATGATCATGCCCCACAGCGTGGTACCGCTGTATTGCCCGTTCAGCCCCAGCGTGACGATCGGCCACATGTTCGCCTGTACGAACACAATCATCGCGGTCAGTACCAGCGCAAGCAGCGCGTTCACGCTCAGCAGCTGGTGCCGCTCCAGCTCCGCCTGGCAGCATACGCAGCGCGCCACTTCACCACGCTCGAGCGTGCGGCGACGGTAAACCGTGTCGCAGTGCTCGCAGATCAACAGCGTTTCTGGTGAGGTGGTGCTCATGCACTCGATGCCTTGCTCTGGCGTGACGATCCGTGGATTCTCGCAAATCTGGGGTGAAAGCGCTGAACCGCAAGCGACGCTTGATATGCTGGGCGATGCCCCGATCTGAACCGACATCCGCCCTGCTGGAGTTTCCCGTGACTGATGCCATCCCCGCCGCCCATGTTTTCGACGTGGAACAGCAGACCTTCGAGGCCGAGGTACTGCAGGCTTCGCTGACCACACCGGTGCTGGTGGATTTCTGGGCAACCTGGTGCGAGCCGTGCAAGACGCTCGGCCCGATGCTGGAAAAACTCGCCGCCGAATATAACGGTGGGTTCCGGCTGGGCAAGGTCGATGTAGACAAGCAACAGGAGCTGGTCGGCATGTTCGGCATCCGCAGTGTGCCGACAGTCGTACTAGTGAAGGACGGTCAGGTGCTCGACGGATTTTCCGGTGCGCTGCCGGAAGGTCAATTGCGCGAATTCCTGTCGCGTCATGTGCAACCACTGGAGGCCGCGCCTGCCGACGAAACGGCCGATGTCATCACGCCGCAGGAAACCCCCGAGCAAGCCATCGACCGCTTGCAGCAGGCGATCGCGGCCGAGCCGGACAAGTCCGAACTGAAACTCGATCTGGCCTTGGCACTGATGCGCACCGGCCAGACCGACGCGGCCGAAGCGGCGCTGAAGGCGCTGCCGGCCAACCTCGCCATCGATGCGCGCGCCGTGCGTCTGCGCAGCGAACTGGATCTGGCCCATGCGTTGAAAGACGCCCCCACGCTGACCGAATTGCAGCGACGCGTACAGGCCGACGCCGGTGACTGGACCGCACGCGACCAGCTCGGCGTGCGCCTGCTGCTGGAAGGTGACGCCGAAACGGGTCTCGATCAGTTCCTCGTCATCCTGCAGAAAGCCCGCGACTGGAACGACGGCCAGGCGAAGAAGCGCCTGCTCGCCGCGTTCGCCACGCTCGACGACGCCGAACTGGTCGGCCGTTACCGGCGCAAGATGGCTTCGCTACTGTTCTGATGAAAATGAATTGATGAAAGCCTCCACCTTCCGCCGCGTGCTCAACCTGTGGCCTCCGTTCCTGTGCAATTCCATCCGCCTGCAATCGCTCAGCGACGACTACAGCGAGGCGAAAGTGGTACTGCGGCTGCGGCCGTGGAATCGCAACTACGTGCGCAGCCAGTTCGGCGGCAACCTGTTCGCGATGACCGATCCGTTCTGGATGCTGCTGGTGATGCATCAGCTCGGCAACGACTACTACGTGTGGGACAAGGCCGGCGCGATCGACTTCGTCGCTCCCGGTCGCGAGGACGTCTACGCCCATTTCAAACTGGAGCCCGCCGTGATCGATGAACTGCGCACGGCAGCAGCAGGCGGCGAAAAAGTGCTGCGCTGGTTCGAGACCGACGTGGTCACCGCGAGTGGCGAAGTGATTGCCCGCGTGCGCAAGCAGATTTACGTGCGGCTGAAGCCGAAGGCACGCTGAGCGTCGACCCGGCGCGCCGCGGCTGTTGCCTGTCCCTATTCCTGCTCGAAGCGGGCGATCTCGTCCAGCGCCGCCTGCGCACGACGGATGCTGCCGCCGGCCGTGCTGTCATCGATCCTGCGCGCCAGCTCCCCACGCTCCGCGCGCCGCGACCAGCGGTAGAAGAACCACCACGTCGCGAACAGGCCGACCGCGCCGATCGCCAGCTGGATCCAGATCGCCGACGGCGCGTTGACCATGATCGCGCCGCGCGTGAGCACCACCAGCAGTGGCGCGGTGAGGAACCACCACGGCCAACCCACCACGATCGCACCCCACACCGCATACGTGCGGCGAAGCTTCAGCAGTTGCCGCTGGATCGCCAGTACCGGTGTGCCGTAGTCGATACGTGCGATCTGCCCCTGCACCACCGCGCCAACGATGATCATGCCCACGCAGTAGGCGTGCACCACCACGCCGGCGATCAACACGGCGGGATCACGCCAATGAGTGATCCAGATCGGCGCCAGCACCAGCAGACCGAGCACACCGATCAGCATCTGGATCGCCTGCCCCCATACCAGCGGCCGCAGCCCGCGCTGCAGCTTGTCCAGCCGGCCATCGCGAAACAGCTGCAAGTTCAGCGCGTACTGTTGTTCCAGCCGGCGATCCAGCCCTTGCCAGGCCAGTTTCATCTCATCCAGTTCCATGTTCATGCCCTCGCTGCGTTGGTTTCGGCGGCGGTCATCTGCTCGCGGAGTTTCTGTTTGATGCGGCTGATCTTGGTCGCCACATTGGTTTCGCTGATGCCGAGGATTTCGGCGATCTCGGTATAACTTCGGTCTTCCAGGTACAGAAGGATCAGCGCGCGATTGAGCGGATCGAGCTGGCCGATGAACGCGTAAAGCGCGGTCAACCGCTCATCCTGTTCGGCGATCGCCTCGCCGCCGCCAATGGTTTCCAGATGATGCGTTTCCAGTGGCTCGAAGCGGTCAGCCTCGGACCAGCGCTCGCGCCGCGCCTGCGAGATCGCCACGTTCAGCGCGATGCGGTACATCCAGGTGGAGAACTTCGCCCTTGCTTCGTCGTAGCTGCCGAACGAGCGCCACAGCTGCGTGTTGATCTCCTGCACCAGATCGTCGCGATCGGCCGCACTGCGGCTGTACAAGCCAGCCACCTTGAAGACGATCCTGCGATGCTCGTGAAGCAGCGACTCGAAGCGTTGCTGATGTTGTCTGGCTGTCATGGACGTCGGTATTCCCCGCGATTCAATCCATGATTCGCTTAACGGCGAAAAAAATCACAGTGGCTTGCCACGATGCGACTGATGATGCGACTGGCCCCGTCATGATCGCCAGCCATGCCGACCAGCGACGATGCCGTCACGCCACCGCAGTCCTCTGGCTAGAATGAACGACTCTCCTGTTTCCGGCTGAATCCGTCCATGCCACCGCTGCGTCTCAAACGCTATCTGCTGACCGGCCTGCTCACCTTCATTCCGTTGTGGGTGACCTGGCTGGTGTTCAAATTCGTGCTCGGCATGTTGGCCGGCATCGGTGCGCCACTGGTCAACGCGTTGCTCGGAGTGTTGGCGCTGGTGGCGCCTCACGCCGCCGAGACGCTCAACACGCAATGGCTGACCTCCATCATCGCCTTGGTAATCACACTGGCAGCGCTGTACCTGCTCGGCTTTGTGGCGAACCGGGTGATCGGCCAGCGTTTCCTCAACGCGTTCGATGGCCTGCTGGCGCGCATCCCACTGGTGCAGACCATCTACGGCGGCACCAAGAAGCTGATGGCAGTACTGCAGAACAAGCCGTCCGGCGTGCAGCGGGTGGTGCTGGTGGAGTTTCCGCGCCGCGGCATGAAGGTAGTCGGCTTCGTCACCCGGGTGATGATCGAGGAAGGCACCGGCCGCGAGATGGCGGCGGTATTCATCCCGACTACGCCAAACCCCACGGGCGGTTATCTGGAAGTGCTGCCGCTGGATGAGCTGACGCCGACCGACTGGACGATGGACCAGGCGATGGCCTTCATCATCTCCGGCGGCGCGGTAGCGCCCGACACCCTGCCCGCTTCGCCCGCTTCCCTGCGTCGCGACGAAGCAGAGGATCATGCATGAGTCTGCGTCACGTCCTGTTGTCTGCTTTGCTTGGAGTTGCTGCCATGACCGCACACGCCGGCGATTCAAACACTACCGACTGGACCACGCCGGCCGAAGCCGCCCACTTCCGCACCACGCCCAGCTACGCCGACACGCTGGCGTATCTGGAACGCCTGCAACAGGCGGCGCCGGGCGTGATCCATCTACAAACCTTCGGCACCACGCCAGAAGGCCGGCCGATGACGGTGGTGATTGCCAGCGGCGACGGCACATTCGATCCCGCAGCTACACGCAAGGCCGACAAGCCGGTGGTGCTGCTGCAGGCCGGCATCCATCCCGGCGAGATCGAGGGCAAGGACGCTGGCCTGATGCTGCTGCGCGATATCGCGATCACCGGCAAATACCCGCACCTGCTCGACCACCTGGTGCTGGTGTATATCCCGGTGTTCAGCGTGGATGGCCACGAAAACTCGTCGCCTTACCACCGGATCAACCAGAACGGCCCCGAAAACATGGGCTTCCGCGGCCAGTCGCAGCACCTCAATCTCAACCGCGACTACGTGAAAGCCGATGCGCCGGAGATGCTGGCGTGGCTGAAGCTGTGGCAGCGCTGGCTGCCGGATTTCCTGATCGACGTGCACACTACCGACGGCGCCGACTATCAATACGACCTGACGTGGTACACCGAGGATCCGCACAAGCTCGATCCAGCCGTGAGCGCGTGGCAGCATGACGCGATCGTCAACCATGCGATGCCCGCGTACGAGAAGCGCGACCATCTCGCTTCGATCTATCTGGAGTTCAAGGACGGCCGCGATCCGCGCAAGGGCATCGAGAATTTCGGCTCCGGCCCGCGCTTCTCCACCGGCTACGCGGCACTGCAGAATCGTCCCGCACTGCTGATCGAAACGCACATGCTGAAGCCGTACGCGAATCGCGTGCATGCCACCTACGACCTGGTCGAACTGATGCTGGAACAGATCAACCAGCATCCGGTGGCGCTGCTGGCCACCACCGCCCGGGCCGATGCCGACACCGTCGCCCGTGCTCACCATGCACATGCGCTGGTGCCGCTGACGTTCAAACCGGACCCGCAATCGACACCGTTCGAACTGAAGGGCTACGCATTCGCGATCAACCACAGCGATATCTCCGACAGCGACTGGATCCGGTACAACCCTAGCCAGCCGAAGACCTACACCATCGACAACCGCAACGGCCTGCTGCCGGATCTGTCGATCAACCCGCCAGCTGCCTATGCGGTGCCCGCGCAGTGGACCGCGATCATCGACAAACTCGACGCGCATGGCATCCACTATCAGCGCATCGGGCAGCCGCTGACGATCCACGCGGTGGGTTACCAAATTGACGACCCGGCGTGGGCCAGCAAACCGTTCGAAGGCCACCTGATGCTGCGCGAGTTCACCCTGCATGCGATGTCGCGCAACGTGATGTTGCCGGCCGGCTCGGTGATCGTGCCGCTGGATCAACGCGCCGCCAACGTGGCGATCAACCTGCTCGAACCGCAGGCGCCCGATTCGCTGCTGCGCTGGGGCTTTCTCAATACGATCTTCGAGGCCAAGGAATACGGCGAGCCGCGCGTGGTGGAGCAGCTGGCGCGCGAGATGCTGGCACAGGACCCTGCACTGCAGGCCGCGTTCCAGCGCAAGCTGCACGACGACCCGGCCTTCGCCGCCAGCAGCAACGCCCGCCTGCAATACTTCTTCGAACACTCG
>DASZCB010000217.1:0-3199 GCA_035943575.1 Rhodanobacter sp.
CAAATCCTGGAACCAACTGTTGCAGCGGATCGCCGACAAAGCCAGCGCGCTGGCCGACAGGTCGAAAGGGCCCGCACTGCGATGAGCCGCCCGACACTCACCACACTGCCGCAGTGGCAGGCACTGCAGCAGCATTTCGCCGCGGTCGGCCCGCGGCATCTGCGCGAACTGTTCGCCGCCGACGCACAACGCGGCGAGCGGCTGACCCTCGAAGACGTCGGGCTGTATCTGGATTATTCCAAGCAGCGCGTCACCACCGACACGCTGCGTCTGCTGCGTGAGCTGGCCGAGGCCTGCGCGTTGCCGCAGCGGATCGAGGCAATGTTCCGCGGCGACAAGATCAACCACACCGAGGGTCGCGCGGTACTGCATGTGGCACTGCGCGCACCGACCACGGAAAAGATCCTGGTCGATGGTCATGATGTAGAGCCGGACGTGCATGAAGTGCTCGACCGCATGGCCGCGTTTTCCGAACGCGTGCGCAGCGGCGCGTGGCTCGGCCATACCGGCAAGCGCATCCGTAACGTGATCAGCATCGGCATCGGCGGCTCCGACCTCGGTCCGGTGATGGCCTATGAGGCGCTGCGCGACTACAGCCAACGCGAGATGACGTTCCGTTTTGTGTCGAACGTGGACGGTACCGATTTCGCCGAGGCCGTGCGCGACCTGGACGCGGCCGAGACACTGTTCATCGTTTGCTCGAAGACCTTCACCACGCTGGAGACGCTGACCAATGCGCATGCGGCACGCGCGTGGTGCATGAAGGCACTCGGTGATGCCGATGCTGAAAAGAGCGGGGCGATCGCGAAACACTTCGTCGCCGTCTCCACCAATGCCGATGAAGTGGCGAAGTTCGGCATCGACACCGCCAACATGTTCGGCTTCTGGGATTGGGTCGGCGGCCGCTACTCGATGGATTCCGCGATCGGCCTATCGACCATGCTGGCGATCGGCGCGGATCAGTTTCGCGAGATGCTGGCCGGCTTCCACGCGATGGACGAACACTTCCGCCACACGCCACTCGAACACAACCTGCCCGCACTGATGGGCCTGCTGGCGATCTGGAACAACAATTTCCTCGACGCCGCCACCGTGGCGGTGCTGCCGTACGAGCAGTACCTGAAACGCTTTCCCGCGTATCTGCAGCAGCTGACGATGGAGAGCAACGGCAAGCATGTGACGCTCGATGGCACGACCGTCGATTACTCCACCGGCCCGATCTACTGGGGCGAGCCGGGCACCAACGGCCAGCATTCGTTCTACCAGCTGATCCATCAGGGCACGCGCATCGTGCCGTGCGATTTCATCGGCTTCGGCCAGACCCTGAATCCGTTGCCTGCACAGGGCGGCGGCGACCAGCACGACCTGTTGATGGCAAACCTGATCGCCCAGGGCGAGGCGCTGGCGTTCGGCAAGACCGCCGCCGAGGTGCGTGCCGAAGGCACGCCTGAAGCGCTGGTGCCGCACCGCACCTTCGAGGGCAACCGTCCCAGCAGCACCATCCTCGCGGCGAAGCTGACCCCGCACGCGCTGGGTACGCTGATCGCACTGTACGAGCACAGCGTGTTCGTGCAGGGCGTGATCTGGGACATCGACTCGTTCGACCAGTGGGGGGTGGAGCTTGGCAAGCAGCTGGCCAAGACCACCATCGCCGAACTGACCGCGAAGGACGAACCCAAACTCGCGCACGACAGCTCGACCAACGCCTTGATCCATCGCTATCGCCAGCTGCGCGATGGTACGACTTCGGGAAAAGCATGAGTCAGAACGCATGAGTCAAATCATCAGCCCACTCGCCGGCAAGCCGGCACCGGCGTCGATCCTGGTCGATATCCCGAAACTGCTGGCCGCGTATGCCGACCTCAAGCCCGATCCGTCGGTGCCGGCGCAGCGCGTGGCGTTCGGCACGTCAGGTCATCGCGGCAGCTCGTTCGAACGCAGCTTCAACGAGTGGCACATCCTGGCGATCAGCCAGGCGATCTGCGAGTACCGCAAAAGCAAGGGCATCGACGGCCCGCTGTTCATCGGTGCCGACACCCATGCGCTATCGCAGCCGGCGTTCGAGAACGCGCTGGAAGTGCTGGCCGCGAATGGCGTGCAGACGATGATCTCCAGCGGCGGCGAATTCACCCCGACACCGGCGATCTCGCACGCGATCCTCGTCTACAACAAGGGCCGCACATCCGGTCTCGCCGACGGTATCGTGATCACGCCCTCGCACAACCCACCGGACAACGGCGGCTTCAAGTACAACCCCACCAACGGCGGACCGGCCGATACCGACATCACCAACTGGGTGCAGAACCGCGCCAACGCGCTGCTCGAAGGCGGCCTGAAGGAGGTGAAGCGGATACCGCTGGCGCAGGCGCGCAACGCCGCCACCACACAGGCACACGATTACCTCAACCACTACGTCGCCGACCTCGCCAACATCATCGACTTTGACCTCATCCGCAGCGCCGGCGTGCACATGGGTGTCGATCCACTGGGCGGTGCCGGCGTGCATTACTGGGCGCCGATCGCCGATCGCTACAAGCTCGACCTCACCGTGGTCAGCGCCGTGGTCGATCCGCAGTTCGCGTTCATGACGGTGGACTGGGACGGCAAGATCCGCATGGATCCGTCGTCGTCGTACGCGATGCAGCGACTGATCGGTCTGAAAGACAAATACGACGTCGCGTTCGCCTGCGACACCGACCATGACCGCCATGGCATCGTCACCCGCAGCAGCGGACTGATGGAGCCCAACGCTTACCTGTCGGTGCTGGTCGACTACCTGTTCCGACATCGACCGCAATGGAACGCGGGCGCAGCCGTCGGCAAGACCGTGGTCAGTACCGCACTGATCGATCGTGTGGTGAAACGGCTGGGCCGCAAGCTCTATGAAGTGCCGGTTGGCTTCAAGTGGTTTTCCGAAGGCCTGTTCGACGGCTCGCTGGGTTTCGGCTGCGAAGAAAGCGCCGGGGCCTCGCTGCTGCGCCGCGACGGCTCGGTGTGGACCACCGACAAGGATGGCTTGGTGCCGGCGTTGTTGTCGGCCGAGATCACCGCACGCCAAGGCAAAGATCCGGGTGAGCTGTACGCACAGCTGACCACCGAACTCGGCAAGCCGTTCGCCGACCGTGTCGAAGCCGCCGCCACGCCGGCACAGAAGGCGAAGTTGGCCAAGTTGTCACCCGATCAACTGAAGAGCGACCAG
>DASZCB010000218.1:0-3431 GCA_035943575.1 Rhodanobacter sp.
GGCCAACGATGTGCGTTCCTCTGACATCTTCGTCTACATCGATGGCCGATGGCATGCGCTGTATTCGCAGCACAGCAATGCGGGCAAAGGTTGATCAGGCGCCGGCGGCGGGGAACAGCACGGTGGGATCGCCACTGAACCACACCATGTCGATCCGCATGCGCTCGAACTGCCACTGTTCGTCGTGGCGCGACAGTTCCATCGTGTAGATATGCTTGAGCAGGAGGTGGCGCGCATGGTCGCCGCGCGGCAGGTGCTGTGCCTCGACCAGCGCGAACAGGCTGGCATTCTCGCCGTCGTACGCGGTCACTCGCGGGTTGGTCACGGTGTGGGTGGTGTCGAGCCCGCCGATGGCTGCGAAGATGGTATCGGCGATCGCCTGGCGTCCCTCGAACACCGGGATGGTGACGCGGAGGCGCTGCGCCGGCGCAGTGAAGTCGAGCCTGGCGTGTTCGGCGAAGGCCGATTCGAACAGCGCGCGATCGCGCAGATCCTGGCCAGCGCCGAAGCGGTACAGCGCATCGACGATGGCGATGTGCTCATGCGCGGAAGGCCGGCGAAGTGACACGGTGGATGCATTTTTCAAAAAGATACTCCAGGTTGGTGCGATCACCAGGCGATGCGCTGGCCATCGCGGAAAAATCCGCCGGTGCTGGCGATTTGTTCGGGCAGGCAGGCGGCCCACACGATGCCGGCAGCACCTTCGTTCACCGGCCGGCCGCCGGGGCCGCCCATGTCGGTGGCGACCCAGCCGGGACACACCGCGTTGACCATGATGCCGCTGCCGCCCAGCTCCGCGGCGAGCGCACGAGTGTAGGTGTTCAGCGCCGCTTTCGAGACGCGATAGGCCGGACAGCTGTCGCCGCCGAGGGTGCTCGCGCCGCAGCCGCTGGACACGTTGACGATGCGGCCGTAGCCATGGCGCTGCATCAGCGGAAGCGTCGCCTCGCTCAAGCGCCACGCGCCGAGCAGGTTGGTGTCCAGCGCTGCACGCACGGCGTCGATCGCGACCGAGGAAGGCCGATCACGCACGTCGTAATGCGCGCCGGCATTGTTGACAAGGACGTCCAGACGTCCATAACCCTGTTCGATGTATTGCACGGCGGCATCGATATCCGTCTGTGCGGTGATATCCAGCTTCACCGCGACAACGTCGGCGCCCGCGCGCCGCAGCTGGCGCGCGGCCTGTTCGCCGAGTGCCAGCTCGCGTGCGCCGAGCAGGACGGTCATGCCGGTGGCAGCAAGCTGGCGCACTACCTCCAGCCCGAGCCCACGATTGGCGCCGCTGACCAGTGCCACTTGCTGCGCCAGCGGTAGTGCCGACGATGCCAGCGAACGGCGCCGCCGTGGCAGCTGTCGGATGGCCCGCGCGGTGGTGCTCATGGCGCGCTGGCGACGGCGCTGCAGTGTTCGTCGCCGCAGGCCTGCCAGCCACCGCCGAGCGCCTTGTACAACGCCACGGCATGGGTGTTGATCGCCGTTTCGGCCTGGGCCAGATCGTCTTCGGCGGCGAGCTGGGTACGCTCGGCGTCGAGCAATTCGAGGAAGCTGGTGGCGCCTTCTTGATAGCGGATTCTTGCCAGATCCGCGGCACGCTTGCTCTGCGTACCTTGCTCGATCAGGTGATCGACGCGTACGCGCTGCTGATTGAAACCGGTGACTGCGTTGTCGATGTCCTCGATCGCCAGCAGCACGGTCTGCTGGTAGTTTGCCTGCGCCGCATCGGCGCGCGCTTCGCTGGCGTGCAGGTTGGCGCGTACGCGCTGGATGTTCAGACCGGTCCAGCTGATGCTCGGTGTCAGCGACCACGCACGCGTCGACGGACCGCCGAAATCATTGCTGCGTCCCGACAGGAAACCGAGGAAGCCGCCCAGCGTGAGGTGCGGAAAGAAGTCCGCCTTAGCCACGCCGATACGGGCGGTGGCGGCGGCGTATTCGCGTTCGGCGATATGGACGTCCGGACGCCGCGTCAGCACGTCGCCGGCGTCACCAATCGGCAAGCTCGCCGCGATCGGGGTGAAGCTTTTCGGCGACACGTCGATGTCGAGTTCACCTGGCCGTTCGCCGAGCAGCACGGCAAGCCGGAACTCACTGGCACTGGTCTGCGTCTGCAACAGCGGCAGTTGCGCCTGCACCGCGTTAAGGCGTGCCTTCGCACTGGCCACGTCCTGTTCCGAACCGGAGCCGAGCTGCTGGCGTACCTCGGTCAGGTGCACGGTCTGCTGCTGGTTGTCGATGTCGCGCTGGGCGATATCCAGCCGCAGCTGACTGCCGCGCAACTCGAAATAGTTGCGTGCCACTTCAGCCAGCAGGCTGACCTGGGCATTGTGCAGTGCCGCCTCGCTGGCGCCGAGATCGGCACCGGAGGCTTCCACCGAACGACGCACTCCACCGAACAGATCCAGCTCCCATGACGCATCGAAACCGGCCTGGTAGGTCGTTGCGGTGCGCCGCTGCGTGCCGAAGCCCGGTTGCTGGCCGCGGCTGCGCGTGTAGTTCACGTCGGCATCGATCGTGGGTAACTGATCGGACTTTGCGCCGCTGAGCAACGCGCGCGATTCGTGCAGCCGCGCCACCGCGATGCGCAGATCCAGATTGTTCGCGGCTGCGCGCTGGATCAGCGTATCCAGCGTGGGGTCGTTGAACTGCTTCCACCACGCGGCCTGGAATTGCGTGTTGTTTTCCTGCGCGGCATCCAGTCCCTGCAGCTGCGGCGCGGCGGGTTTCACCTCGTGATAGTTCGGGCCGACGCTGGCGCAGCCGGCCAGAATCAGTGCCGCGCTCAGCGCGGTGATTTTCAGTAGCGTTTTCATCAGTGGTTCTCCAGCGCCGGCAGCGCATGCGCGGCGGTGCGATCACGTGCACGCGCCTCGCGACGTTCGACCAGCGCGCGAATCAGTACATAGAACAGCGGTGTGTAGATCAAACCGAAGATGGTCACGCCGAGCATGCCGGAGAACACCGCCACGCCCATCGCATGGCGCATCTCGGCGCCGGCGCCGTGCGAGGTGACCAGCGGCACCACGCCCATGATGAAGGCGAACGAGGTCATCAGGATCGGGCGCAGTCGCAGCTTCGCCGCTTCCAGCACTGCCTCGTGGCGAGCCATGCCTTCATGCTGACGTTCGCGGGCAAATTCGACGATCAGGATCGCGTTCTTGCACGCCAGTCCGACCAGCACGATCAATCCGATCTGGGTGAAGATGTTGTTGTCGCCACCGCTCAGCCACACGCCGGCAATCGCGGACAGCAGCACCATCGGCACGATCAGGATCACCGCCAGCGGCAGCGACCAGCTCTCGTACAGCGACGACAGCACCAGGAACACCAGCAGCACGCACAACGGGAACACCAGAATCGCAGTGTTGCCGGCGAGGATCTGCTGGTAGGTCAGCTCGGTCCACTCGAAGCTGATGCCGTCCGGCAGGTTG
>DASZCB010000219.1:0-6604 GCA_035943575.1 Rhodanobacter sp.
CCATGAAACGGCACCGGAGAAGCCGCTCTCTCCCCTCCCCAATCGGCCCAGCGGCGTGGCTCACCCCACGCCGTTTTTTTATGCCGGCGACTCAGAGCAGGCCGCGTGCCGCCATCGACACCGGTTCGCCGTGGCCGATCACCAGGTGATCGAGTACGCGCACGCCGACCAGCTGCAGCGCGTCGCGCAACTCGTGGGTGATCGTGCGGTCGGCCGCGCTGGGCTCGGCCACGCCGCTCGGGTGGTTGTGCGCGAAGATCACGGCGCAGGCGTTGTGCTGCAGACAGGCCCGCACCACCTCGCGCGGATGCACGCTGGCGCCATCGATGGTGCCGCGGAACAGTTCCTCGAATGCCAGCACGCGGTGGCGATTGTCCAGGTAGAGGCAGCCGAACACCTCGTACGGCAGATGACGCAGGCGGGCGCGCAGGTAGTCGCCGCTGTCGCGCGGATTGCCCAGGCTTTGCCGTTCCTGCAGCTCCTCGGCCAGACTGCGCCGGGCCAACTCCAGCGCGGCGGCGATCCGCGCGCGCTTGACCGGGCCCAGTCCGCTGGCGCGGATCTGCCGGTCCGGCTGGCCCAGCAACGCGCCCAGACTGCCGGCGTTGGCGATCAGCTCGCGCCCCAGCGCAATGGCATCCTTGCCACGGCTGCCGCTGCCCAGCAGCACAGCCAGCAGTTCGGCGTCGGACAGCGCGGCGCTGCCGCGAGTCTGCAGTTTTTCACGGGGGCGCTCCCCATCGGGCCAGTCGCGAATACTCATGCCAGCAACTTGCCGGATAACGTCGCGGCCAGGCAGCGGCCAGGGGAAGTGAATCCGGTAAGCTACGCGTCTGCCCGATTGTCAGGCCCGCCTTACATGAGTCTTGCCCAACGCCGCATCTTGCTGGGAGTGTCGGGCGGCATCGCCGCCTACAAGTCCTGCGAACTGGTTCGCCGCCTGCGTGATCTCGATGCCGAGGTGCGTGTGGTGATGACGGAGGGCGCCACCCATTTCGTCAGCCCGACCACGTTCCAGGCGTTGTCCGGTCAGAGCGTGCGGGTGAGTCTGTGGGACGCGCAGGCCGAGGCGGCGATGGGCCATATCGAACTGGCGCGTTGGGCCGAACGGATCCTGATTGCACCGGCCAGCGCCGACTTGCTGGCGCGGCTGGCGCATGGCATGGCCGATGACCTGCTGACCACGCTGTGCCTGGCCAGCGCCGCGCGGCTGTACCTGGCGCCGGCGATGAACCAGCAGATGTGGGCACATTCGGCGGTGCAGGCGAATATCGACACGCTGCGCCGGCGCGGCGCGCAACTGCTTGGACCGGCCGTGGGCGATCAGGCCTGCGGCGATGTCGGCAGCGGCCGCATGCTGGAGCCGCACGAACTGCGTGATGCGCTGCTGGCCTCGTTCGGCAGCGGCGCATTGAGCGGATTGAACGTGCTGGTTAGCGCCGGGCCGACCTATGAGGATATCGACCCGGTGCGCTTCATCGGCAATCGCAGTTCCGGCCAGATGGGTTTTGCGGTGGCCGCCGCAGCTGCACAGGCCGGCGCCACGGTGACCCTGATTGCCGGGCCGGTAAGCCTGGCCACGCCGGCGGGTGTGGCGCAACGCGTCGATGTGCGCAGTGCGGCGCAGATGCATGCGGCGGTGCTGGCCGCTGCCGCGCACGTAGATATCTACATCGGTGCGGCGGCTGTCGGTGATTACCGTCCACTGGAGCTGTCCGCGCACAAGTTGAAAAAGCGCGACGGCGCGAGTCTGACCCTGCAGCTCAGCGAGAATCCGGACATCCTGGCCAGTCTGTCGGCGCAAACCGAGCACCCGTTCCTGGTCGGATTCGCCGCGGAGACGCATGATGTGGCGAGCTATGCGCAGGGCAAGCTGCGACACAAGGGGCTGGACATGATTGCGGCCAATCAGGTGGGTGGCGGCCTCGGCTTCGAGGCGGCTGACAATGCGTTGACGTTGTACTGGGCCGATGGCGCAGTCGAGTTGCCGCGGATGGCCAAACCGGAGCTGGCGCGACAGCTGATCGCCCAAGTCGCCGAACGCTATCGGGCGACGCGCCGATGAGTGATCGACAGCTCCTCGACGTCGAACTGAAGATTCTCGACCCGCGCCTCGGCGACAGCATTCCGCTGCCGCAGGCTGCCACACCTGGCAGTGCCGGCATGGATCTGCGTGCCGCGCTGGAGCAGCCGCTGACCCTGGCTCCGGGCGAAAGTGCGTTGGTGCCCAGCGGTATCGCGATCCATATCGGCGACCCTGGCTGGTGCGCGCTGATCGTGCCGCGCTCGGGGCTGGGCCACAAGCACGGCCTGGTGATGGGCAACCTGGTCGGGGTAATCGATGCCGACTACCAGGGGCCGCTGATGATTTCATGCTGGAATCGCGGCACACAGTCGTACACCATCGCGGTGGGCGACCGAATCGCGCAGTTGCTGCTGGTGCCAGTGGCGCAGGCACGATTGAACGTGGTCACCGACTTTGCGCCGAGCGAACGCGGTATCGGCGGCTTTGGCTCGACCGGTATCCAATGAACAGGCGGGTTGGGCCGAGCCGGATCGGGCCAGTCCAGAAGTACAGCCGCGGGGGCGGGAGATGGCGTTGAACATCGCGAGAGAACGGCTGCGCAACCTGCAGGTCGATTGGCAGCACCTGTTGCCGCTGGCTGGCGGCACCGTGCTGCTGCTGCTGGGGCTGTTCTGTGCATGGCAGACCTGGCTGATTGCCGATGAAGGGAGTGCCATCGAACGGGTGCATGCCGCCCAGGATCAGGCCGTGCAGGCGATGGCCGAGGAGGTCGCCACTCAACGCGGCAAGATCGAAAAAGTGCTGGCTGGGCTGGATCCGGCCACCTTGATGAGCGCTCCGGCGCAATCCGCGGCTGCTCTGCGCCAGCAGCTGCCGCAGGCAAGGAAACTGGAGCTGTACAGCGGCGATCTGAATGAGGTGCTGAAGGCCAATTACCGCGAGTTCGGCTATGCCAAGGCAGCCCAGTTGATGGCCGCGCAGAGCGCCGAAGGCGTGCCGCTGGCACAGAGCGTTTCCTACGGCAATGGCGATCGCCGGCTGAGCTTGGTGATTCCGCTCGGGCCGCCACAGCAGGCACAGGCGTGGGTCTGGGTCGAGCTGCCGTTTGCACCGTTGCGGCAACGTTTCGATGCGATCTCGCCGGCCGATGGCCGGTTGGATCTGCGCCAGGGTGATGATCGCGGCAACGCGCAACTGTTTTCGCACGGCTCCGCCTCGGCCGAAGCCGAGGCGACTAGCAAGCCGGTCGCCGGCAGCGTCTTCAGCGTCGGTGCCGGTCTGCCCGGTGCCTTTATTGCGCTGCCGCGCTCGTGGCTGCTGAGTGGATTGCTGAGCTTGCTGGGTCTGGCCGGTGGCGGTTATCTGCTGTCGTTGCGCCTGCGTTCGCGCGAGCCCGCGCCGGTAGAAGTCGAGGATGTCGAGCTGCCGCCCAGAATCGAGAAAGCCCCTGCCCCGGCCAAGCCGCCCGCGCTGCCACCCGCGGTGGCGGTCGTTCCGGCCATCAACGTCGATCCGAACATCTTCCGTGCGTATGACGTCCGCGGCGTGGTCGGCAAAAGTTTGAACAAGCAGGTGGCACACGCGCTCGGCCAGTCGATCGGCACACTGATGAACGAGAAGGGCCTGCGCGACATCGTGGTCGGTCGCGATGGCCGTCTATCCGGACCGGAGCTGGCCGGCGCGCTGGCCGATGGCCTGCGCGAGGCTGGCATCGATGTGATCGACATCGGTGCGGTGCCCACGCCGGTGGTCTACTACGCGGCCTATCGTTTCAACACGGGCTGCGGCGTGGCGGTGACCGGCAGCCACAATCCGCCGGACTACAACGGCTTCAAGATCGTGGTCGGCGGCGAGACCTTGTCCGAAGGCGCGATCCAGGACTTGTACCAGCGCATCGCCAGCGGTGCGCTGGACAGCGATGGTCGGGGCAGCCTGCGCCAAGTCGACGTGGCGCCCGACTACATCGAGAAAATCGTCTCCGATGTGCTGGCCGAGCGCCGCCTGAAGATCGTCGTCGATTGCGGCAACGGCATTCCGGGCGCGATCGCGCCGCATGTGCTGGAAGGCGTCGGCTGCGAGGTGATTCCGCTGTACTGCGATGTCGACGGCACCTTCCCGAACCATCACCCGGATCCCTCCGACCCGCACAATCTGGAAGATCTGATCCTGTCAGTGAAGCGGACCGGCGCCGATCTTGGCATCGCGTTCGATGGCGACGGCGATCGTCTTGGCGTGGTCACCAAGGAAGGCGAGATCATTTATCCGGATCGCCTGCTGATGTTGTTCGCGCGCGACGTGCTGTCACGCCAGCCTGGTGCCACCATCATCTATGACGTCAAGTGCACCAGCCATCTGAAGGGCCAGATTCTCGACGCCGGCGGCAGCCCGCTGATGTGGCGCACCGGCCATTCGCTGATCAAGGCGAAGATGCGCGAGACCGGCGCCGAGCTGGCCGGCGAAATGAGCGGGCACTTCTTCTTCAAGGAACGCTGGTACGGTTTTGACGACGGCATCTACGCCGCCGCGCGATTGCTGGAGATTCTTGCCGGCGACTTGCAGGGGCGAAGCCCGGAAGAGATTTTCGCCACGTTGCCGAAAAGCGTTTCCACGCCCGAACTGAAGGTCGAGCTGGCCGAGGGCGAGCACTATCGCTTCATGGACAAGCTGCGCCAGCAGGCCAGCTTCGACGCCGCCACCCTGATCACCATCGACGGGCTGCGCGCGGACTGGTCGGACGGCTGGGGCCTGGTGCGCGCGTCCAACACCACGCCAGTGCTGGTATTGCGTTTCGAGGCGGACAATGCGATCGCGTTGAAGCGCATTCAGCAGGTCTTCCGCAAGCAGCTGCTTGCGGTGGATTTCAAGCTGAAGCTGCCTTTTTAGAGCCGCAGGCCTCAACGAATACCTTTTCCCCGCGGAGAAGATGCCGGCAGGGCGGATGAGTGGGCTCACGTTGCCGCTAATGCCCCTTTCCGGAAAGGGTTGCGCGCCGCGGCAGCCAGATGATGGTGTGCCGAGTCGACAGCCGGCATTAGCCCGCAGGCTTTTCCTGCACCGCCTTGAGTTCGCGATAGCGCGCCAGCTGTCTGACCTGCTGTTGCACGGTCTTTGCGCGCTCGGCCTGCAATCGTTGCAGGGTATTGCGCTGTTCGGTGACGACGCCGCGCTGCTGGGCAATGCTGTCGGCCAGGAGTTTCGGCACCGGCTGCTTGGTGCTCTCCAGGTCGGCGGCGCGACCAAGCAGATCAGTCAGCGCTTTTTCCTGGCTGCGCAGGTTGATCTGGGTGGTGTGGATCTGCTGATCGATGGTATCCAGCGACTGCTGCAGCGAGATTTTGTACGACCCCTCGTCCGGATAAGCCGCCAGCATCTGTGTTTCGGCGTTGGCGATTTCCTGCGCGGCACGCTGTTTGGCCGCCTGCTGGTCGGCCAGTTTGTTGGCGGCGGCACGTTCTTCAGCATTCAACTGGCGCGGCACGCGCTGCACCACCATGCCATGGTCGTTGACCAGGTCGTAGCCGTACTTCATCGCTTCAGTGGTCAGGCTGTCACTGAAATGCATCAGGCCTTGCCCGTCGTACCATTTGTAGCGGATGTTGCCGGTGTTCTGGGCGTGCGCAGGCAGGCTCGCGACCAGCACGACGGCAGCAAAAACAAGAAGTGACTTGCGCATGGATTCTCCCTCGTTTCCCAGTATAGCCGTCGTCATCGTGCTGCCTAGCTCCGCACCAGCGGCAACGGTCGCCATTGTGATCGGGTTCGCTGGAGTTTATGGGGTCGCGGGTGAACTCAGCGCTGAACCCCGTAGCGCTCCCGATAAGCCAGCAGGCGGGCATGTTCGGCGGCCAGCTTGGGTTGTTCGCCGGCATACGCCAGCACGTCGTCGAGGGCGGTGATCGAGATCACCGGAATGCCGTAGTCGGCTGCCACTTCCTGTGCGGCGGAGCACTCGCCCTGGCCGCGCTCCTGCCGATCCAGCGCGATCAGCACGCCGGCTGGCGTCGCGCCGTGCGCGTGGATCAGCGCCAGCGACTCGCGCACCGCGGTGCCGGCGGTCATCACGTCGTCGACGATCAGCACGCGCCCCTTCAGTGGCGCGCCGACCAGCACGCCGCCCTCGCCATGGTCCTTTGCCTCCTTGCGGTTGTACGCCCACGGCAGGTCGCGCTGATGTTGCTCGGCCAGCGCGATCGCGGTCGCCGCGGCCAGTGCGATACCCTTGTAGGCCGGGCCGAACAGCATGTCGATTTCAATGCCGGAGTTCACCACGGCGGCGGCGTAGGCGCGGCCGAGCTGGGCCAGGGCGGCGCCCGAATCGATCCGCCCCATGTTGAAGAAGTACGGGCTTTGCCGGCCGGATTTCAGGGTGAACTCGCCGAAACGAAGCACCTCCCGCTGCAGGGTGAGGTCGATGAAATCGCGTTGGTAATCGTGCATGGGTGATCTCGCGGCGGGGTCGTCTGGGGCTGGCCGCGCCACAGCAGATGCCGCGACCCGGAACGGCCGCTATGGTACAGCTCGCCGCAGTCCACGAAGTGGGCGCGGCGGGACAGCGCCAGCGCAACAGGGCCGGACGCA
>DASZCB010000220.1:0-3640 GCA_035943575.1 Rhodanobacter sp.
CCTCGCGGTCGGCGAGCCGGAAGCCGAGCGCAACCACGCGCTGGATTTCACCGTGCCGCTGCTGCCGCACGACAAGCCGCGCTACCTGATGGGCGTGGGGCGACCGGAGGACATCGTCGAGGCGGTGCGCCGCGGCATCGACATGTTCGACTGCGTGATGCCGACGCGCAACGCCCGCAACGGTTTCCTGTTCACCGCCGAAGGCACGTTACGCATCCGCAACGCAAAGTTCGCCACCGATACGCGGGTGATCGAAGAGGGCTGCGACTGTTACGCCTGCAGCAACGGTTTCAGCCGCGCCTACCTGCGCCACCTTGACCGCTGCAATGAGATCCTCGGCAGCCAGCTCGCCACCATCCATAACCTGCGCTACTACCAGCGTCTGATGACCGGCCTGCGCGAGGCGATTGCCAGCCGCACGCTGGAGGCGTTCGTGGCCGGGTTCTATGCGCAGCGCCAGGGTGACGGCGTCGCATAGAAATGCACCCCGTGTTCGAGATCCCGATGTAGAGCAGCTTCGTAGGGCAGACGCTGCCCGCTCTTGATGGCAAGCGCCAGTCGGATGGTTTCACCGGATGGTGCGTGGGCTTGCAACGGGCGTGGGGTGCCCTCAATAGGAAACTGACACGTGGTTCGAAGCGCCACGCGGTGCCGTGCATGCTTTGGGGGTGCATGGCATAATCCATGATCTTTTATCAGGCGTTCAGCTGAATTTCCTGCTGCCGCCATAACTTGCGAGACAAACCGATGAGTTTTCCGATCTCTCCCGTGATCGCCCAGGCGGCCGCTGCGCAGCCTGCCGGTGGTGGCATGTCCATGATCATCATGATGGTGGTGCTGTTCGGCCTGATGTATTTCATGATGATCCGCCCGCAGATGAAGCGCCAGAAAGAGCACCGTGCGCTGATCTCGGGTCTGGCCAAGGGCGACGAAGTGGTCACCAATGGTGGCATCGCCGGACGCGTGGAAGAAGTGGGCGAGACATTCATCACGGTCGAGATTGCGGCCAACGTGAAGGTCAAGGTGCAGAAGGGCGCGGTTTCACAGGTATTGCCCAAGGGCTCGCTGAAGTCCGTCTGATCGACGGCTTCGGGGCACCGCCCGGCGGCTGCCTGTCACGCGACTTTTCCTCGATTGTTGCTACCGCCGCGGGTCGTTGCCGCGGCTTTGATGGATTCAGGGCATGAGTGATTTTCCCCGTTGGAAATACGCGCTGGTCGCGCTGGTGATGCTGTTTGGCGTCATCTATGCGTTGCCGAATGCATTTATCCCGTCGCCGGCGGTGCAGGTCACCGCCAACCGCGACGCGCCACCGATCGACCAGTCCGTGCAGCAGAAGGCGACAGCGGCGTTGGCCGGCAAGCAGATTGCGGTCAACAACGTCGTGGAGGAAGGCGACCATCTGCTGGCCACGTTCGCCAACTCGGACGTGCAGAAGAGCGGCGCCGATGCGATCAAGGCAGCGCTGGGCGACGGCTACACGGTGGCGTTCAAGCTGCAGTCCAACGTGCCTGGCTGGCTGGGTGCGATCGGTGCGCGTTCGATGCCGCTGGGCCTTGATCTGCAGGGCGGCGTGCACTTCCTGATGCAGGTCGATCAGAACGATGCGATCGACAAGCAGGAAAACAGCTACGCGGATGACATCCGCAATCTGCTGCGGCAGAAGAACATCCACTATGAATCGGTGACCCGCAATACCGTGCGTGACCAGGGCATCGCGGTGATCCTGCGTTCGGCGGCGGACCGTTCCACGGCATCCGACGCGATCGCCAACGAATACACCGACCTCAACGTGGCCAACGGCGCCAGCACCGGCGATCGCTTCGTGCTGAATGCGATGATCAAGCCGCAGAAGCTGCGCGATCTGTCGCGCAGCGCGATCACCCAGAACTTGTCCACGCTGCGCAACCGCATCAATGCGATGGGCGTGACCGAGCCGCTGATCCAGCAGCAGGGCGAAAGCCGCATCGTGGTCGATCTGGCTGGCGTGCAGGATCCGACCGAGGCGAAGAAGCTGATCGGCGCCGTGGCCACGCTGCAATACCGTCCCGGCATTGGCCACGCCGGCGACGCGCAGGCGCAGGAAGCGGCGCGCACCGGCAGCATCCCGCCGGATGCCAACCTCTACCACATGCGCGGCAGCAACCTGCCGGTGCTGGTGAGCAAGCAGATCATCGTGACCGGCAACCAGCTGGTGGACGCCTCGTCGGGCATCGACCAGCAGAGTGGCACACCGAAGGTTGACGTCACCCTGAACGCGGCCGGTGCCAAGAAGATGGGTGACTTCACCAATGCCAACGTCGGCAAGCCGATGGCGGTGGTGTATGTCGAACAGGTCTACGAGACCAAGATCGTCGACGGCAAGGAAGTGCGCGTTCCGAAAATCACCGAGACGGTGATCAACGACGCCTCGATCGCCAGTCCCTTCAGCAAGCAGTTCCAGACCACCGGTCTGGGCAGCCCAAAGGAAGCCTCCGACCTGGCACTGCTGCTCAAGGGCGGTGCGCTGGCCGCACCGATGTATATCGACGGGGAAGGCGTGATCGGCGCCAGCCTCGGCAAGGACAACATCGACAAGGGCTTCAAGGCGGTGCTGCTGGGTCTGGCGCTGGTGCTGCTGGCGGCGGCGATCTACTACAAGTTGTTTGGCCTGGTCGCCGACATCGCGTTGTTCTTCAACCTGGTGATCCTGCTGGCGGTGATGTCGCTGATCGGGGTGACTCTGACCATGCCCGGCGTGGCCGGTATCGTGCTGACCCTGGGCATGGCGATCGACGCGAACGTGCTGATCTGCGAACGCGTGCGTGAGGAACTGCGCAACGGCTCGACCCCGCACGCGGCGATCCGCGCCGGTTACGAGAAGGCATGGTCGACCATTCTGGACGCCAACGTCACCCACCTGATCGCTGCACTGGCCTTGACCACGATGGGTACCGGCGCGATCAAGGGCTTCGGTGTGACGCTGATGATCGGCATCCTGACCTCGCTGTTCACCTCGGTGACGCTGACTCACGCGTTCACCGCGCTGATCCACGGCCACCGCAAGCTCAAGACGCTGTCGGTCTAAGGAACCACCATGGAAATCTTCAATCACGACAGCAACATCCCGTTCCTCGGCATGCGCAAGTACAGCATTGCCATCGCGGTATTTCTGATGATCGCCTCGATCGGACTGATCGCCACGAAGGGCCTCAATTACGCGCTGGATTTCACCGGCGGTGTCTCGATGGTGGTCGACTACGACCAGTCGGTGGAAATCGCCGACGTGCGTTCCGCGCTGGAAAAGGGCGGTTTCGAGCATGCTCTAGTACAAAGCCTCGGCGGCACCCGCGAGGTGTCGATCCGCATGCAGCCGAAGGACGACGCGAAGGCAGTGGACGCGAACGGCAAGGTCAACCTTGATCTCATCGCTTCGGATGTTCTCAAGACACTGAACGTATCGCGTGCGGATGCCAAGCTGAAGAGCCGCGAACTGGTCACGGCGGAAGTAGGCTCGGAACTGCGCAGCGACGGCACCGTGGCAGCGGTGTTCGTGATCCTCGGCATCATGGCCTACCTGTGGATCCGCTTCGAGCGCCGCTTCGCGATCGCCGCGGTGGCCACCGAAGTCCATGACGTGCTGGTGACGCTGGGCATCCTG
>DASZCB010000221.1:0-3312 GCA_035943575.1 Rhodanobacter sp.
ACGTTCGCCTCTTCGATCGCCAGACGCACCTGCTTCGCGGTCAGCACGTCCATGGCTTCCTCGACCCCGGACAGACCACCGGTATCGACTACCACGAAGGGCCGTGCGCCACTGCGGCAGACGCCGTAATGACGATCACGGGTGACGCCCGGCATGTCGGCCACCAAGGCGTCACGGCTGCGCGTCAGTACATTGAAAAGGGTCGATTTACCGACATTCGGACGACCAACCAGCGCGACGACGGGCAGCATGATGAGGACTTCGTTTCAGCGATCAGTGTGCAGACAGACGGTAGGCGCCGATATGGCCCTCGACGTCCTCGATATAAACAGTGTCACCTACCACCAGCGGCTGGGCACGGATCGCCTTCTTCGACAGCCGCTCGCGTGCCGCCAGCGCACCGTCACCGGTCTGCAGCCAATGCACGTAGCCTTCCATGTCGCCGGCCACGACGTAATTGCCCTGTACAGCCGGGCTGGTGAGCCAGCGGTACTTCAGTGCATTGTTCTTCCACATGTCGGCACCGCCGTTCTTGTCGAACGCCCATACCTGCGATTCGTCGTTGACGCCGAAAACCGCATTGCCGTTGAGAGCCAGCGAACCGAAGCTGGAGAACGGGCGGGACCACAGGGGGCGGCCGCTCGGGCCGTCCACGGCGGCCAGAGTGCCGTGATAGGCGGCGCCGTAGAGCGTGCTGCCATCCAGCACGATCGCGCCATCGACATCATTCAGGCGATCGATCTCGGTGCGACCTTCGCCGCTGCCCAGCTTCTGTTCCCAAAGCTTTGCACCATTGTCCAACCGCAACGCGACCAGCTTGCCGTCATCGCTGCCGAAGAACAGCACGCCGTTGGCCACCAGCAGAGGGCCATTGTCGCGCAGGCTCAGCAGCGGCACGCTCCCCTGGTCATAGACCCAGCGACGCTCGCCGGTCTTGGCGTCCAACGCGTAGACGCGACCGTCGCTGGTCCGTACCAGCACCATGTCACCGACGATCACCGGAGAAGTCAGTACCTCGGACTTCAACTCGGCTTCCCAGCGCGGGCCGCCATCTTTCGCATTCACGCCATAGACGTGACCATCCAGCGTACCGACGGCGAGCAGATCGCCACTGACCGCGGGACCACCGGCATACAAGGCATCTTTGCGCTTTGCGTCGCCCCAGCCAAACCAGCCATGGGTGCTGGAACTCTTCGACCACAGGGTCTTGCCGCTGGCGGCGTCAAACGCAGCCAGCTTGCCGTCCGTGCTGTCGGCATAGAGCACGCCATCGACCACTGCCGGACGCAGACGCGCGCCACTGACACCAGCGCCGTCGCCCACGTGGGCATGCCACAGACGGGTCACTTGCACGGTAGGTTTGAAGTCCTTGGCCAGAGGAGTCGGCGGCTGGACGTTTTCTTTCTTGAACGAATGGCAGCCCGCGAGGGTTACCAATGAAGCCAGCGTGATCAGTAAAAATCTTTTCATGCACCCTGCTTCCCGGCCACGGCCAAATCATCGAGTTTCATTTGCAAGGCGCCGCGTTGCGGCGCTTCCTCGCTCAACGACGACAAGGCTGTCTGATAGGCCTTGCGCGCATCGTCGGAACGTCCAAGCTTGACCAGCACATCACCGCGGAGTTCCTGGGTCAGTCCCTTGTAGCTGTCGGCTGGCATGCGATCCAGCGTGGCCAGCGCAGCGTTGCCGTTGTCGCGAGCCAGTTCCACCTGCGCGATGCGCAACAAGGTCAGCGACTTCAGTGCCGCATCGGCGGTGTGGCTTTCGGCCCACGCCAGCGAGGCCTCGGCCTTGTCCAGTTGCTTGGCTTCCAACTGTTGTCTGGCGCGGTCGCTGGCGGCAAATACGGCATACGGCGACTTGGCGAAATCCTTCATCAGCTGATCGGTCAGCTGCGTGGCGGTATCCGGCTTGCCGGACGCTCGCGCGACTTGCACCTGCTGATAGAGCTGGGACGCCATGCCTTCGTTGCGAGCCTGGTGGTTGCGCCATTGCTGCCAACCGAAGATGCCGACCAGGCCGATCGCAATACCGACGATGATCGACACGCCATTCTCGCGCAGCCATTTCTGAACCAATTCGCTTTGTTCGTACTTGTCGTATTCTTCAAAAGCCATGCAATCACCCTTCAAAAGGCTGCGTACCCACAGACGCGTGCACAAGCCCGCGCGGTAAGCAAAAGGAAAAGCCCATCACGTCCGCTCGTTGCCGAGCGAACAATGGGCAAGCATAACCGAAATGAACTGTCCGGAGCGGGCCGGGACAGCGTCAGAGACTGGCCGCGGAGGCCTTGCCGTCCTGCATCTGCACGCGGAAACGCGCCACGTTGGCACGCCTGAAATCATCCAGTCCTACCGACTGACCATCAATGCTGATCTGCGCGCCACTGGCATTGCCGATACGTACATCCAGCGGCTGACCGCTGTGCCAGGTCTTGCTGCTGCCGGCGGCCATCAGACCGTATTCCAGTCGCGTGCCATCCTTGCCAACCACCTCGACCCAACTGGCAGCGTTCAGCGTCAGGCTCAGGCTATGTCCGCCGGTACCGGCATCGACTACAGGCGTGGCGGGCGCGACCGGCTTGTCCGGTGACTGATTGCCGCTGTCCAGATTCGGGAACGGGGCCATGGAGGCCATCAGCGGCTGCTCTTGCTCCTGCTGCTGCGCCGGAGTGGCCTGTTGCGGCGACGCAGGAACCTGTCGGCGACTGGCCGAGCTTCCGGTTGCGGCACTGGGCGTGGTTGCCGGTGAATCCAGCTGCGCTACCGGAGCGGCATCGAGCGGGGCCAGATGGCTGATGTCGCGATCCAGCGTGCTGCGCACGCCGAACCAAACTGTCGGTACGGCGATGACCAGGGTCAACACCACATAGGTGGCTGCCGTGGCGTAGCGATCCAGCAGGAAGCGCGAATGCGAGATGCCGCCGGTGGCCACTAGCGGCGGCTCGATTTGCCGTATGCGGTTCAGCTCGACCTGGATCGACGCTTCGTTGATGCCGAGGTAGCGCCCGTATTTGCCGATGTAGCTACCCAGGTAAACCTTCGAATCGATGCCGTCGTACTGGTCATGCTCAAGCTGGCGTAGCACGCGCGCAGGCAGTTTCAACGTATGCGCGCAGGTTTCCAGATCCAGTCCGCGGGCTTCACGGGCCGCATGCAGCCGACTGCCGAAACTTACCGTGTGAGGGTCTGTCGACGGCACATCCATGTTGAGCAAATTGATACCGAACAGATCGGGTTCGTTGGAACCATGCTCGGACGGTTGAGGCTGCATGGATGTCATGGGCTGGCAGTAGTGTCGAGAGCGTGCGCC
>DASZCB010000222.1:0-9420 GCA_035943575.1 Rhodanobacter sp.
CCGTCATCGTCGACCGCGATGCCGCCGTGCTCGCCGATTTCGTCTGCGGCGGCAATGCCAACGGCAGCCATTACACCGGCGCGAACTGGGATCGCGATGCGCGCATCACCCGCGTCGCCGACCTGCGCAACGTGGTCGAGGGCGACCTGTCGCCCGACGGCAAAGGCGTGCTGCATATCGCCCGCGGCATCGAGGTCGGCCATGTGTTCCAGCTCGGCCAGAAATATGCCGAGGCACTCAAGGCGAGCGTGATCGACGAGACCGGCAAGGCCCAGCTGATGACCATGGGCTGCTACGGCATCGGCGTCAGCCGCATCGTCGCCGCCGCGATCGAACAGCGTCACGACGACGCCGGCATTCTCTGGCCGGAGGCGATGGCGCCATGGCAGGTAGCGGTGTGCGTCATCAACCCGAAGCACCTGCCCGAGGTGAGCGCGGCTGCCGAGGCTCTGTACCAGTCGCTGGGCGAGCACGGCATCGAGGCGGTGCTGGACGACCGCGGTCTGCGTCCGGGCGGCATGTTTGCCGACATGGAGCTGATCGGCATTCCACATCGCGTGGTGGTCAGCGAACGTGGACTGGCCGCCGGCACACTGGAATATCGCGCCCGTGCCGAGAGCGAAAGCCGTGCACTCAGTCAGGACGAGTTGTTCAAATTGCTGGCTTGAGCCGCGGCCCATTAATTCCGCATTAACCGGAACGGCCGCCTTGTGCGGCCGTCTCTTTATCCGACATGTCTCCGTTGTCGTTCACTCTGAACATAGCGCAGCGCACGCGGGGAACGGCCAAGAATGGCCGCCGTTTTGAGGAGCGAGGAAGTTGAAGAGCAACTCTTCGACTGCAGCCCTGCACTCGGGGTAAACGATTGGGACATGACGTTCTGCTGCTGAATCACGTTACCCATCAAAAATCCTGGAAATCACATATTCAAAACAGCGACGGCGCTATTAATTGAATTTATTAAACGTGAAATGTGCTTCACCTGATGAATTGCGCTTTACAACTATTCCGCGAATAAGCGAGAATCCGAACTGCAACAACTCCATGCGTCGGGCTCTGCTCCCCATAATAGTCAGATCCTGGCCAGATCGTTTAATTACCGACACTCACTCGGGAGTCAATCATGGCCGTCGATATCAAGAATCTCAATCACACCCAGCTCAATGACCTGATCAGCAAGGCACAGGTTCGTCAGAATGAGCTGCGCAAGGAAAAAGTGGTCAAACTTCGCGAGAAAGTGCACGCACTGATCAAGGCCGAGGGTTATGCCTTCGAGGACATTTTCGGCGGCACGCGCGGCAAGGCCAAGCGCACTACCGGCTCGGTTGCGCCGAAGTATCGCAACCCGGCCAACCCGGCACAGACCTGGTCTGGTCGTGGCAAGCGTCCGCACTGGTTCAACGACGCGTTGAAGGCCGGCAAGAAGGAAAAGGATCTGGCGATCTGATCGTCGTTTGCCGCATGCCAAATGAAATAAAAACGCCGGCTTCAGGTCGGCGTTTTTATTTCCGCCTCAAAGCGACCGGCGCGACGAAACCAGCAGGTCACCGAACATCAATCCGGCCACCAGCGAAACCAGCAAGGTCAGCAGCGACAGGCCGGTATCCATGCCCAGCGAAGTATCGCGCTCAAGCAGAAACGACATACTGCGAAAACCGACACTGCCCGGCACCAGCAGAAGAATGCCCGGCTCGCGAATCACCGCGCCCGGCCGATGCGCGAATCGCGCATAGAAATTCGCCATGCCGCCCAACAGCAGCCCGCCGAGGAATACGCCAAACGGCGCTCCCGGCAGCGATCCCGAAATAGCGCCGCCCCAACGCGTGGCCAGATAGCCCACGATCACCGCCACGATCACCATCGGCCAGTCACGCCGTGCCGCACGGAACAGGATCGCGAACGCGATCGCCGCGATCAGCAGCGCCGGATAATCCGTCCATGTCGGCAGCGCCGGCAAGGCGAAATCGCGCGCATGGATGCCCAACGCAGCGCACAGCTGGGTCGCGGCGATGGTGCCGAAGGTGAGTTTGAGCAGGGTCGACATCGCGCCGCCCATGCGTGCCATGCCGGACACCAGATGCTGGCTGGAAATCTCGCGCACGGCGGTGGTCAGCGACATGCCCGGAATCAGGATGATCAGGCTGGCCAGCACCACCGACTTGATCGCCAGCGGTACCATGAACGCGCTCACCACGATCGTCACCGCGGTAGCCACCAGCGCGCAGATTGCATCGCTGGCCACCGCCAGTCGCGGCCTGCTGGCCGCCAGCAGGCTGATGCCACCGATGATCACGCCGATCACGCCGGCAACCAGCAGATCCACCCACGAGCTGTGAAGGAACAACGCCGCGATGCTGGCGGCGGACAGACCATAACTGGCGATCAAACCGATCTTCTCGCGGCGCGTATCGGGCCGGCCCAGCGCGCGCAGCAGACGGAAGCCCTCGCGCAGATCCAGCTCACCGGCAATCGCACGGTCGGCGATGTCATCGGCGTCGCACAGGCGTTCCAGATTCACCTCGCCCGGCGCCAGTCGCATCACTTGGGTGGTCTGTGCCACGCCGTCTTCACCTTGCGCCAGATCAATGAAGGAAATGATGATCGCGGTCGGGCTGGACCACACATCGGCAGCCAGCCCCAACCGCTGTGCCACACCGGCAATAGCCATTTCCAGTCGCGGTGCGGAAGTGCCGTACTGATGCAGTCGCCGCGCCAGTTCCAGCACAAACGCGATGCGCGTGGCCAGCGCCGTGGTGGCGAACTGTTGCCGGCCGATGCTGTCGCCGACGCTCATACCGCTGCGCGCACCTGCAAGGTGGTGCCTTCGACGGCAACCACTTCCACCGTGCTGCCCAGCGGCAGATCCGGTCCGCTGACCAGCCATTGACCATCACCCACGCGGGCCTTGCCGCGGCCGTTGACGATCGGCTCGATCAGCTCATAACGCTGGCCGATCATCTGCTCGCCGCGACGGTTCAGGCGCTCGTCGCCGGGCGCGCGACGCTCCAGTCGCGGTCGCAGCCAGCGCGCGTAACCGGCGCAGAACGCAAACGCCAACAACGCGAACAGCACCGCCTGCGCCAGCATCCCCAGCGTAGGCACGATCCACAACGCCACCCCCATCGCCGCCGAGGCCAGGCCGATCCACAACATGAAATAACCCGGCAGCAATACCTCGCCGGCAATCAGCAGCAGCGCGAGGATCCACCACAGGTAATGCGCAGAAAGCTCCCACATGGCGGTCACCTCAACGCAGCGGCGGCTGGATCGCCACCGCCTTCTGCTGCTGGCCCAGCGACTCCTTCGCCAGCTCGGCGATGCCGGCCAGCGAACCGAGGATGCCGGTAGCCTCGATCGGCAACAGCAGCATCTTCTGGTTCGGAGACTTCGCCATTTCCTTCAACGCCTCGACGTAGTTGTTGGCGACGAAGTAGTTCAGCGCGTTGACGTTGCCGTTGGAGATCGCGTTGGAGACCATCGTGGTGGCCTTGGCTTCGGCCTCGGCCGAACGCTCGCGTGCCTCGGCAGAGCGGAATGCGGCCTCCTTCTCGCCCTCGGCGGCCAGGATCACCGACTGCTTCTCGCCCTCGGCCTTGAGGATCGCGGCCTGACGGAAGCCCTCGGCATCGAGGATGTTCGCGCGCTTCTCGCGCTCGGCCTTCATCTGCCGCGCCATAGCGTCGATCAGGTCGCGCGGTGGCGCGATGTCCTTGATCTCGATGCGGTTGACCTTCACCCCCCACGGATGGGTCGCCTCGTCCACCACGCGCAGCAGTTTCGCGTTGATCGCATCGCGCTGGCTCAGCGATTCATCCAGATCCATCGAGCCCAGCACGGTACGGATATTCGTCATGATCAGCGCCAGCGAAGCCTGCTCCAGATTGGACACTTCATACGCCGCCTTGGACGCGTCGAGCACCTGGTAGAACACCACGCCATCGACGCGCACCACCGCGTTGTCCTTGGTGATCACGTCCTGCGACGGCACGTCCAGCACCTGCTCCATCATGTTGATCTTGCGCCCGACCGCCTGGTAGATCGGGATCAGGAAATGCAGGCCAGGGCTGAGCGTGCGGGTGTATTTTCCGAATGTTTCCACTGTCCATTCGAAACCCTGCGGCACGATGCGAACCAGCTTGGCCACACCGACGATGACGACGAACACGATAACCAACGCGAGAAGCTGTCCCATTGCCCACTCCAACTCCTGAAGGAGCCACGAGTATAGGCGAGCCGGCGGTTATCTCGGCGTTGTCTGCGGCAAGCGCAGGCTCACTCGCAAACCGCCGCCTTCGCGATTGACCAGCAGCACGCGGCCGCCGTGCGCTTCGGTGATCTCGCGCGCCAGCGCCAGGCCGAGGCCAGTGCCGGAGCGCTTGGTCGAATAGAACGGCAACAACGCCTGTGCCAGCACGGTCTCGCTCATGCCGGGACCGCGGTCGGCCACCTCGATGCGCAGTTCGCTGCCGACCTCCAGAATCAACACCGTGACTTCATCTTCAGCGCTGCCGGATTCATGCGCGTTCTTGATCAGGTTAATCAGCACCTGCTCGATCTGTACCGCATCGAATACGCCTGGCTGTTCCGGTGGCGGTGCAGCCAGCCGATAACGGCAATGCAATGCCAACCCATCGAGGAACCGCGTCCACGCGACCGCCACCGGCTGTGGGGTGGGCAACTTGGCAAAGCTTGCATAACCGGCGATGAAGCCATGCAAGTGCATAGCGCGCTCGCTGATAGTGGCGAACACACCGGGCAGGCGGTCAAGCTGGCCGCGCCGCGCCAGCTCGGCGCCGGAATGCGCCAATGAAGAAATCGGTGCCAGCGAATTATTGAGCTCGTGGCTGATCACACGGATCACCCGTTTCCAGGTCGCCACTTCCTGTCGTGACAGCTCGCGCGTCATGCGCCGGAACAGTTGCAACCGATGCGGCCGGCCCTGCAACCGGAACGCACGCTGCGACAGATGGAAGGTTTCCTCGCTGCCGTCCATCTCCACGCTGAGCAATGCATCCTCGCCGCTTTCCACTGCCTTGCGCAGCGCTTCCGGCGCATCGGCCAGCACCGCGGCAAATTCCAGCCCGACCAGGTTGCGGCCTTCGTTGAACAAGTGCCGCGAAGCGATGTTGGCGTAGGCGACCCGGCCGATCGCATCGGTCAGCACCAGCGCCACCGGCGTGTTCTGCACCACCGTGTCGAGCAGCAGCTCGCGTTGCACCAGATGCTGGCGCTGCTCGCGCAAGGTCTGCCCCAACGCGTTGTGCATGCGGATCAGTTCGCCCAGCTCGTCGCGTCGGTTGATCGCAATCGAGAAACTGAAATCGCCGTCGCGATAGCTGGCCACCGCGCCTTCCAGCGCACGCAGCAGGCGGCTCACCGGCGCCATCACCCGACCGGCCAACCAGAACGCCAGCGGCAACATCACGACTACGCTAGCCAAAAGGCCGCCGTAAATGCCCAGTTGCATCGGCGCACGAATCGATACGGCCAGATCCTTGTGCAGCCACAGCAACAGCTGCGGCAACGGCCATTGGGTAACGCCGGCATAGATCAAGGCACCGGCCAGTCCCGCCGTCGCCAGCAGCAGGGTCAGACGCCCCTGCAGCGAATTCAGGCGGCGCCACATCAGCCGTTCTCCAAGACGTCAGTCTTCGTCATCCGGGTGCGGCCATGCCGTAGCGTTCCATCCGCCGATACAACGCCTGGCGCGACAGACCCAGATTCTGCGCCGCGCGGCTGACGACACCATCGGCCTTGTGCAGTGCCGTCTCCACCGCTTCGCGGCTGGGTTCGTCGAGGTTGCGTGCGGCCGCCACGGCGGCATGATGCGGCAGGTTGAGCAGCTCCGGCGTGATCGGATGGCTGCCCGTCAGCAGCGCGGCACGTTCGATCGCGTTCTTCAGTTCGCGCACGTTGCCCGGCCACGGATAACCCAGCAAGGCCTCGCGCGCGGCATCGCCGAGTTCGGCGCGGCCGTCCAGAAAGAATTCGGCCAGCGGCAGGATGTCGTCGCTGCGCTCGGTCAGCGGCGGCAGGTTCACCTCGATCACGTTGAGCCGGTAGTACAGATCCTCGCGGAACGTGCCGGCACGGATCATCGCCTTGAGGTCGGCGTTGGTCGCGCTCAACACACGCACCTTGACCTGCCGCGTGCGGCCCGAGCCGAGCCGCTCGAACTGGCCGGTCTCCAGCACGCGCAGCAATTTCATCTGGCCGGGCAACGGCAGGTTGCCGATCTCGTCGAGAAACAGCGTGCCGCCGTCGGCCAGCTCGAAGCGGCCCTCGCGCGCCTTGTTCGCACCGGTGTACGCGCCGGCGTCGGCACCGAACAATTCGGCCTCGATCAACTCGCCCGGCAATGCGCCGCAGTTCACCGCGATGAACGCTCCCCGCTTCACCGCCGAGTTCGCATGCACGATCGCCGCGATGCGTTCCTTGCCGGTACCGTTCGGGCCAGTGATCAGCACCGGCACATCCGAGCGGGCGATCTGGCAGGCCAGGTCCAGCGTGCGCGCCATCGCTTCGGAGGCGAACACCAGGCCGTCCAGCTCGTATTTGCGCTGCAGTTGCTCGCGCCGCTGACGGCGTTCGCGTCGGCTGCGGGTCATCTCGCGGGTGGACTCGGACAGCTCCAGCAGGTTCTCCACTGTGGCCAGCAGTTTGTTGTCGTCCCACGGCTTCGCCAGATAATCAGATGCACCGGCCTTGACCAGTTCCACCGCCGTCTCCAGGTGCGTCCACGCGGTGAGCAGAATGACGGGCAAGTCCGGATGGCGTTCGCGGATCGCGCGGAACAGCGCCACGCCCTCCTCGCCCGAGGTGGTGTCGGCGGTGAAGTTCATGTCCTGGATCACCACGTCGACCGCTTCGCGCTCCAGCAGCGCCAGGCCGTCGTCGGGCATCAGCGCAACCAGCGGGCGGATTTCGTGCAGCGACAGCGCCAGCGAGAGCGCCTCGCCCACGGCCGGGTTGTCGTCGATGATCAGTACGGTTCGCATCTTTCTTCTGCACATGCGGACATGGATGCCGCTCCAGCTGAGAAGGTTGCCATGACTATCGACATGCGTATACCTCCGCCAAGCCGACAACGCCCTCTCACCAACGATGAAGTCGTCCTGGGAGAGGACTTCAAGCCATCACACCGACCTCGTCGCCACCACCGGCGGCACGGCCGCCGCGCGCAACGCAGGGCCGAGCACGGCTAGCTGGCCGAGTGCCCACAGCATCAGCGCACCCACCGGCAGGTAGTACATCGGCAGTCGCGGCAGTTCGTAGTGCTGCATCAGCACCAGGTTCAACGCATACGCCAGCAGCATGCCGAGCGCGATGCCACCCGTGACGATCAGGAAGTTCTCGATCTGGAAGTAGCGCAGGATGTCGCCACGGGTGGCGCCGATCGCGCGGCGGATGCCGATCTGCCGACGTCGCTGCTGTACCCAGAAGCTGGCGAGGCCGACGATGCCGAGCGCGGTGACCAATAGCAGCGCCACGATCACGCCCACCAGCATGCCAGCCATAGCGCGGTCGTTCTGAAAGTAGCGTTGTCGCAGGTCGCTGACGGTCTGGCTGGCTTGGCTGTCGAGCACTGCGTCGGGTGCGATGGTGGCGATCGCTGCGCGGGCATCACGCAGCACCCGCGGCAGTTTCGCCGGAGCGGCCTGCAGCAGATACACACCTGCGAGGTTCTTGCCCGGCTGTGCAGGAACGAACACCGACCAGTCGATAGTGCTCGCGCCACCTTCCCCGCCGTGAGGGCGCGCAAGGTGCGCCACCACGCCCATCACCCGGAAGTGGAACTTGTCACACCAGAACTCCTTGCCCAACGGATCGACGCCCGGCCACAGATGCTCGGCCAGCGAGCGCGTGACAAGCACGGAGGCGTCATCAGGAACAAAACTGCTTACGGGGCGATAGTCGCCGTCCTGCGGCGCACGCCCGGCCACCAGCTGCACACCCAGCGCAGCGAAGCTGCCGGGGCCGGCCACGTAGAAATCCACCACACCGGCGCGCTGCTGGCTGGCGGCGTCCAACGTGATACCAGCGGTTCCCGCGTGCTCGCCAAATGGCACAGCGTTGATCACGCTGACCGACTGCATGCCCGGGATCATGCGCAAACCGTTCAAAACCCGTGCATTGAGATCGACTTCCGTAGCGTGGTCGTAGCCGGTGAGACCGAGTACCGCCAGCGAGCTTTCGTCGACTCCGCTGCTCACTTGCATTTGCTGTATACGGCTGGCGATCAGAAAGCAGGCGTTGCACAACACCGCGCAGGCCAGCGCGATCTCCATTGCGATCAACACAGTGGCGAGGCGATGACGACGCAAGGCGGCGAAGATGGGTTGAATCTGCATGATGCTCGATCTCCTTACAACGTCTTCAGTTGTAGACCCGGCGCCACGCGACTTGCGCGCAACGCGGGCAACAGACCAGCCAGCAGACTGGCGATAACGGCCAACATAAAGGTAACCAGAAACATCGGGCCATCCAGATGCACCAAGTCGGCGTACTCCACCGGCTGCCGGCGGACCAGCCACAGCCCGATCATGGTCAGCAGCCAGCCGCCGATACCGCCGAGCAGGCCGATCATTCCCGCCTCCACCAGGCACTGCGCAAACACAGCGGCGCGGCTGGCACCCAGTGCGCGGCGCACGCCGATCTCGCCAGCGCGACGCAGAAATTTCGCCAGCAACAAACCGACCGTGTTGAACAGGCAGATCAGCAGAAACGCGAACGCCAGCCAGGTCTGCAGACGCACGTCGCTAGGCACCACTTTGTTGTAATCGAGCCACTCCATCAGGCCGCGCAATTTGGTGTTGTCCGCATGCACGAAGCGGCCAAGCACCTTCTGCTGCGCCGCGTAGTCGGCGACGAAACGTCGGTAGTCGCTGACCTTGGCCGCGCTGTCCAGTTGCACCCACAACGCCACCCACACGCACGGCGACGTGCGTAGATCCGCCCTCGGCACGTGCCAGCAGGTGAAGGGCTGGAACCCGCCAAGGTCGATATCGAGCATGCTGTTGAACGGGGCGAGCACGCCTTCTGGCTTGCCATAGAAGCCGGCGGTCTGGCCGTTGGCGTAGTTGCCACCGGCCACCTCGTAGAACAGTGGCGACGGCCGCCACGGCGCCAGCACACCGACGATGCGCACGTCGGCGTCCTTCAGCCGCAACGTCCGGCCTACACTATTGGCGCCAGCAAACAATTTGTTGTTGAGATCGGACGAAATCACCGCCACCCGCGCGCGCTGTGCGTCGTCCTGCGCGGTCCAGCCGCCACCGTACTGGAACGGCACATCGAACATCGGGAAGAAATCCGCGGTCGTCGACAGCACCCCTTCCATCAGCGGCGGCAGGTTCACGCCCGGGGCAGTCAGCCGCAGCGTGCTGCTGGTCACCATGGCTTGACGATCGGCACGATGCG
>DASZCB010000223.1:0-5223 GCA_035943575.1 Rhodanobacter sp.
GGTACAGGGGTGCTCTCTCGCGCCAGAAACCCATCGGGCGGCTTGCCCGGGCGGGTCGGATCACCGATGCATCCCCTGCTGGCAGTCGACAGGCCGCGGTAACGAATAGCCGGCGACCTTCGAGCCAAGCGGGGATTCTAGTATTATTTTTATGACAGTCGAATGGCTCTCAGCCGCGGCAACACGACCGGCTGGCCTCGGCATTCCGTGCCGCTGCGCGCCTGAGGGCGACGCTGATCTCAGAACGCCATGTCGAACGCCACCTCGCCTTGCACGCCGACCTGATACGCCGACACGCGACGCTCGAAGAAGTTGGTGACTTCCTGCACGTCCTGCAGATCCATGAAGTCGAACGGGTTCTTCGCACCGTATTTCTTCGGCATGTCGAGTTGGGCGAGGCGCTGGTCGGCGCAGTATTCGAGGTACTGGCGCATGTCTTTCACCGAAAGGCCAACCACGCCGCCGGAGAGCACGTCCTCGGCGAACTGGGTTTCGCAGGTGATCGCGTCTTCCATCATCTGCTCGACCTGTGCGCGCATGGTGTCGTCGAACAGCTCCGGCTCCTGCTCGCGCACGGTGCGCACCACCTCGAACGCGAACGCCATATGCCCGCTTTCGTCGCGGAACACCCAGTTGGTGCCCGCGGCCAAACCGTGCAGCAGGCCGCGTGAGCGCAGGTAGTAGACATAGGCGAACGCGGCGTAGAAGAACAGCCCCTCGATGCAGGCAGCAAAGCAGATCAGGTTGAGCAGGAACTGGCGACGCTGTTCGCGCGTCTCCAATCGTTGCATGCCCTGGATCGAGTCGATCCACTTGAAGCAGAACTCGCCTTTCTGCTTGATCGAGGGAATCGTCTCGATCGCTGCGAATGCGCCGTTGCGCTCGGCCGGATCCGGGATGTAGGTGTCAAGCAAGGTGAGGTAGAACTGCACATGCAGCGCCTCCTCGTACAGCTGGCGCGACAGGTACATGCGCGCTTCGGGCGCATTGATGTGCTGGTACAGATTCAGAACCAGGTTGTTCGACACGATGGTATCGCCGGTGGCGAAGAACGCCACCAGCCGCTGGATCAGGTGGCGATCGGCGGCGGACATCTTCGCGCGCAGGTCGCTGGTGTCCATCGAGAAGTCCACTTCCTCCACCGTCCAGGTGTTCTTGATCGCGTTGCGGTACATCTCGTAGAAGCCGGGATAGCGCATCGGGCGCAGGGTGAGTTCGAAGCCCGGGTCGAGGATGTGGGCATTGCGGACGGGTTGGGCGGACATGGGAAATCCTTCAGGGATAGAGAACTCCCTCCCCTGCGTGCAGGGGAGGGGCCGAGCGTTACTGGCAGGCTTCGCAGTACTCGGGATTTTCCAGCGAGCAGAACACCGCCGCATTGGCTTGCGCCTGATCCACGACAAGCACGGTCTTGTCCGCCGAGACCGTGGTCTTGGTGATCTTCGTGGCCGGACGTGAGCGCAGGTAGTACGTGGTCTTGATGCCGGCCTTCCACGCGTACATGTACATCGAGCTGAGTTGGCCGATGTTCGGGTTTTCCATGAACAGGTTCAGTGACTGGCTCTGGTCGATGTACGCACCACGTGCGGCGCCGAGTTCGATCAGCGCCTTCTGCGGCAGCTCCCATACGGTGCGATAGATCGCGCGCAGGCGTTCCGGGATCGCGCCGATGCCCTGGATCGAACCTTCGGCCAGCTTGATCGCGTCGCGGATCTCGGATGTCCACAAGCCCAGTGCCTTGAGTTCGTCGGCGAGGTAACGGTTCACCTGAAGGAAATCGCCGGACAGCGTCTCGCGCTTGAACAAGTTGCTGACCTGCGGCTCGATGCATTCGTAGCAGCCCGCGATCGAGGCGATGGTGGCAGTCGGCGCGATCGCGATCAGCAGCGAGTTGCGCAGGCCGTGCTGCCTGATGCGTTCGCGCAACGCGTCCCAGCGCGCATGGTCGTGCGGCGTGGTGTTCGGCCAGTAGTCGAACTGCAGCTCGCCGTTCGCGGCGCGACTCTCGGCAAAGCCAGGATGCGCGCCTTCGTCCTCGGCCAGTTCGGTCGACATCGACAGCGCGTGGAAGTAGATCTCCTCGGCGATGCGGGTGGACAGCGCCAGCGCCTCGGCCGAGTCGAACGGCAGCCGTAGCTTGAAGAACACATCCTGCAGGCCCATCACGCCGAGGCCGACCGGGCGCCACTTCAGGTTGGCGGTACGCGCGGTGTCGATCGGATAGAAGTTGAGGTCGATCACCCGGTTGAGCTGGCGCACCGCGGTGCGCACGGTCGATGCGAGCTGCTCGAAGTCGAACGCACCGTCGACTACGTGCCGCGCCAGGTTCACCGAGCCGAGATTGCACACGGCGGTTTCCGTGGCTGAGGAAACCTCCAGGATCTCGGTGCACAGATTGGACAGATGGATCACGTTGTCGGGTTTGGCCGTCTGATTGCTGGTGGCGTTGCAACGGTCCTTGAACGTCATCCAGCCGTTGCCGGTCTGTGCCAGCGTGCGCATCATGCGCGCGTACAGCTCGCGCGCCTTCACGGTTTTCACGGCAAGGCCATTGGCTTCGGCTTCGCGGTAGCTGCGGTCGAAAGTCTCGCCCCAGCTGTCGACGAAGTGCGGCACCACCTTCGGATCGAACAGCGACCAGTCGCCGTCGCTCTCGACCCGGCGCATGAATTCGTCGGGAATCCAGTTCGCGATGTTGAGGTTGTGCGCGCGGCGCGCGTCATCGCCGGTGTTGTCGCGCAATTCGAGGAAATCCTCAATGTCGGCGTGCCACGATTCCAGATAGACGCACGCAGCGCCCTTGCGCTTGCCGCCCTGGTTCACCGCGGCGACCGACGCGTCAAGCGTTTTCAGCCACGGCAGCAGGCCGTTGGAATGGCCGTTGGTGCCCTTGATCAGCGAGCCGCGCGAACGCACCCGCGAGTAGGCCAGGCCGATGCCGCCTGCGAACTTGCTGAGCTTGGCCACGTCGGCGTACTTGTCGTAGATCGACTCCAGCGAATCGACCGGCGAGTCGAGCAGATAGCACGAGCTGAGCTGCTCATGGCAGGTACCGGCGTTGAACAGCGTGGGCGAACTGGCGATGTATTCCAGCGACGACAGCAGTCGATACAGTTCCAGCGTCTCGCCGATTTCGTTGCCGCCCAGCGCGCAGGCGATGCGCATGAAGAAATGCTGCGGCGTCTCGATCACGAAACGCAGCTGCGGATGACGCAGCAGATAGCGGTCGTACACTGTGCGCAGACCGAAGTATTCGAAGCGGCGGGTGGCCAGCGGATCGATCGCATCGTTGAGCTTGCGTGCGTTGGCGGCGACGAAATCACGCAGCCGGTCGTTGAGGATGCCCAGCTCAGCGCCGCGCGCGATGGACTGCGAGTAGCTCTGGATTTCCTGTCCGCTGACTTCCTTGTCGATGTATGCGCCGAGCAGGCGCGCGGCGAGCTGGCCGTATTCGGGCTCTTCCGCCGTGAGTGCGGCGGCGGTGCGGATCGACAGCTGATCCAGCTCCTGCGTGGTGGCGCCGTCGTACAGGCCGCCGATGGTCTTCAATGCCACGCGCAGCGGATCGACGCCGTGCAGGCCTTCGCTGCTGCGAGTCACCGCGCGCACGATCTTGTTGACGTCGACCGTTTCCTGGCCGCCGTTGCGCTTGGTTACGTGCATCTGAGCAGGATTGTGCGGCGGGGTCAGCGCGAAGGCGGTTTCGGCCGTGGTCGCTTCGGGGACGGCTGTTGTGGGTGAATCGACGTGCGCGACGACGCGCTCGCGGGCAGCGGTATTGAGGGGTTGCATGGCTGGTGGCTCCCGGCATGGACATCAAACACCTGCTCCCGCGCGCAGGGCCTGATAGCGACGGAATCCGGGGATGGCTCGCGATGCCGGCGCCATGTGGCCCCGCACCGCGACGTGCCTCCCCGCGGAGGCCGTCACTACGCACCGGGACACGTTCGTCCCGATGTGCCGGCAGGTCTTCGGACTTGCGGACATGGATCTTGCGATCCGCCTACTTGCGCCCGCTTCCCAGCCATCGAGGGCCAGTGCGTGTGGGCGCTTTCGTTTCCGCTTTACCGCTGCGGGGCAGTTCCGGATTCACACCGGATTCCCTTTTAAGCCCGACCGACGATCACGTCTGGACGGGCACCGACGGGCACAACATATCGGGTGCTTCAGGCAGGGTCAACCCAACAAGTTGTGTACAACTTGGGGAGTAAGCCGCGTACCGCAAGCTGCGGCGCGGGCTTTGCGAGGATGCATTTTATTTTACGTGACCGTCGATGGGACACCGGAGACGCGGCGATCCGTTGCCTGGTCTGGAACGTGTCGGCCTGGATTCAGAGCGCGTCGTGATCCAGTTCGCCGGTGCGGATGCGAATTACCTGTTCCAGTGTGCTGACGAAGATCTTGCCGTCGCCGATCTTGCCGGTGCGAGCGGAGTGCTGGATCGCTTCCAGTACGCGATCCAGCTGGTCGTCGGCGACCGCCACTTCCAGCTTGATCTTGGGCAGGAAATCGACCACGTACTCGGCGCCGCGATAAAGTTCGGTATGGCCTTTCTGGCGGCCGAAGCCTTTGACTTCGGTGACCGTGATGCCCTGCACGCCGACTTCAGCCAGCGCCTCGCGTACATCGTCCAGCTTGAATGGCTTGATGACCGCCACGACCAGCTTCATGGTTTTTCCTTGAGTCGACGGGCATCGACCCGACGGGCGATGCAAGAACACATTCTGCCTGCCTGGCCGGATGTTGTCGCCTGACAACGAGGTGTGTAGGACAATCCCTACAGTTTTTGACGGAGCCTACCGATGGTGCAGCCACTTTCCATTCACCTAATATTTACCTCGACGAGTGCGAGGCGCTGTCCATGATGGATAGGCAGGATATCGACCAGATTGCCCTGCGACTTGTGTCGTTGGTACCGCCAGGACTGGCACAGGCGCAACAGGATTTGCGAGCCAACTTCCAGGATGTTCTGGCACAGGGATTGCGCCGCCTCGACCTGGTCACCCGCGAAGAATTCGAAGTCCAGTCCCAGGTACTGGCGCGTACCCGCGCCAAGGTCGACGAATTGGAGCGACGCGTGGCCGAACTTGAGGCCGCCGTGGCTGTCCGCGGGGTCTAGCAACAATCCACCTCCCGGGAGCCGCCTCCGATCCGTCACCCTCACCCCGAGAGCGATCGGAGGCGGTTATTTATCCACCGCTGCTGATGGAGTCGCTCGATGTT
>DASZCB010000224.1:0-8013 GCA_035943575.1 Rhodanobacter sp.
TGTCTCGGATTACCAACTCAAGTGGTGTTCCGGCGATCCCTCCGGCTTCATTGACCTCACGAACAGCCAGCTCGAGTCCAGCGAGCAAGTGTCGGCCGGCCTCGACCCAGCCAGGCCGGGTTAACGGAACAAGAGCGCCAATCTGGACGGCTGATTCGCCAGGTCGTTCCGTTCGAGGCGGCATTGATGGCGCGGTCATGCGTTGGCGTTTCTTTGTGTGGCGATTTGAATGCAGTTTGCCCCACGCGCAAGTGAATGTCCCGGTCATGTAGCGCGACAATCTGGGTGAGATCGCTGTCGGTTGTAAAAGGCCTCGATGTAATCAAAGATGGGGGCGCGCATCACGACGTCTTCATCGGCAACGACAGTTACGACGACTTCAACTACGTAGCCGACACGGGCCAGATCGATCGCAGCCGTGCCGAGGGGGCGGCGGTCTTTGAAGAGCGCAAGCGTCAGGTAACGGAAGCCTTCAGCGCGGAACTGGATACGCTCTTCGGTCCTGCACTGGTCTGGAAATACGTCAACCCCGCACTGACGGAAGAGCCGAAGACCGTACGCGTGATTTCGACGTCAGGACTCTTTGGTGCGAAGCGGGGAACAGCGTTCGACGGCGAGAGGCTCATTGGATCGAACATTCCGATCACTGCAATCACGATCAGAGTCAATCACGATCAGAGTCAATCTCGCCGGTGACCGCGTCCTGGGGTTGCAGATCGTGCGCGGCTGGGCCAGCGCCGGTCAGATCGAAGGCATCGGCTTCAAGTGGACGTACGCGCGGAAGGAGTGAGGCTCGAAAAACATCGAGCAAGCAACGGCCGTGAGCGGACCTTGCAACTGCCAGTTCGTGAGCAAGCTCGCAACGTCCGCATTCGACGGCGGCCTCAACGGGTTGAGGCCGCCGCCCAAAGCAGACGTCTCCGCTAAACGTGAGACGTTGCTCGCTAGGCGAATCCTCAGCCGTGAGGTGGGGCGGCGTTCGGGTCCATCCACATCACTTCCCAAATGTGACCATCCGGATCCTCGAAGCTGCGGCCAAACATGAAGCCGAAGTCCAGGACAGGTGTGGGGTCGGTTTTGCCGCCGGCGCCGCGAGCCTTTTCGACCAGGCTGGAGACCTCCTCGCGACTATCCGCCGATAGACACAGCATCACCTGCGCGTCTACGTGCGCGTCGACGATCCGCTTGTTAGTGAACTGACGCCATTTGTCGTGTGTCAGCAGCATCGCGTGAATCGTGTCGGAGAACACCATGCACCCCGCGGTATCGTCACTGAATGCGGGATTGTTGATCGCACCAACCGCCTCGTAGAACCCCTTTGATCGTTTTAGATCGGTCACTGGCAGGTTAACGAAGATGAGCTTGCCCATTATCTTGTCCTTCAGATGTAAGCCGCGGCACGATTGCCGCGGCATCTTACAGACGAGCGAGCCGGAACAAAATCGACAAGAGCCGCAAAGAATTTTTACGCTATCTATATGGCGAACGCACTTTGCCATATCGCATGTTTATGGAACACAGCCGCACAATGACTGCATGAAGACCTTCGCCAGACACTTACGTCGCGACTACCGCATACGGAACATCTGCCTGATCGCAACAGGATTGCTCTTCTTACTCTCGGTGTCCGAGCTCATCGTAGGCGTCAATAGCGACCATGTCGGCATCTGGCGCGGTTTGGCACTGAGCTCGTTGTACCTGAGCGTGTGCCTGATGCAGAAACGGTTGCTCGTTCCGCCATCGAGACAGGTCGTCCGACCCAGGTGGCACAGCCAGCACGGGGACTAACAGACCCGATGTAGTGAGCGACGTGGCTTGGGCTGATGATTCGCCATCTCAGCCATGCGGCATGGCTCGGCGACATCTCCAGATGCTCAGAAGGCTTGCAGCCGGGGGCCGCAAGTCGGGTGTGCGGGCAGCGCTCCGCGCTTGCGGCACCGGCTGCAAACCTTCTGTGCAACGCTTGGACCCCTTGCCTGAACTTGATGACGGCCTTTCCTGGCCCATGCCCTGTTTTGTTCCGCTCGATCATAGCGGCAGCATCGGCAAGCTCGGCGGTCTCCGAAACTTCCAGCCTCAGGTCGCCATGCGCCATCCAGAAGTGATCTCCGCGAGCCTTTTGGCGTCGAGGTGCATCTGAAACCACACTCCGCGTTTGCCTTCGGGGTCGTTGTCGTGATCTCCGGCGAGGCCGCGCTGACGATCACCTCGTCATGAGCAAGCATCTGGAGCAGACAATGTATAGCCTGTAGGCCAACTAGTGAACGCAGACCTAAAGCGGTGTCAGATTCGCATACGCCGCGACCAGCCACTTGCTGCCGGCGCCTTCAAAGTTCACCTGCAGCCGCGTATGCGCGCCGCTGCCTTCGGCACTGAGCACGACGCCTTCGCCGAAGCTGGGGTGGCTGACGCGCTGGCCGAGTTTCACCGGCAGGGTTTCTTCGAGCGATGACGATGTCTCGCGCGGACGACCGGCATACATCGGTCGGGTGACGTGCACGCGTGGACGCACTTCGTCGATCAGTTCGGCCGGCATCTCGCCGAGGAAACGCGAGGGGCGCGCCAGCATTTCGGTGCCGTGCATGCGGCGCGATTCGGCGTGGGTCACCACGAGGCGTTCGCGGGCGCGGGTGATGCCGACGTACGCGAGTCTGCGCTCTTCTTCCAGCCGTCCTTCGTCATCGACCGAGCGCTGGCTGGGAAACAGGCCTTCTTCCATGCCGACCAGGAACACCAGCGGAAACTCCAGGCCCTTGGCCGAGTGCAAGGTCATCAGCTGCACGCAGTCGTCTCCGGCCTCGCCCTGGCCTTCGCCGGATTCCAGCGTGGCGTGCGAGAGGAACGCCGACAGCTCGCCGAGGCCGGCGTCGATGTCATCCTGCGTGCGCTCGAAGCGGCTGGCGACGTTGACCAGTTCGTCGAGGTTTTCCACGCGCGTTTCGCCGTTGCCGCGCGAGTCCTTCTCGTAGAAGTCGCGCAGGCCGGTGTGGATGATCGCGTGGTCGATCTGTTCGGCGAGGGTGAGGCTCTTGTCATTCCGCTCTCCCTCCACGTCGTGGGAGGAGAGGGCGTTGGATGCAGTGAAATTGAAAGTGCGCGCCATCTCTTCGATCAACGCAAGGAATGCCTTCACCGCGTTCTTCGCGCGGCCGGCCAGTTCGCTGCCGCTGCTCAATTCGGTGAGTACGGCTTCCCACATCGAGGTGTTGTCGCCGCGCGCGCGACGGCGCAGTGCGTCCAGCGTGCGGTCGCCGATACCGCGTGGTGGCGTGTTCACGGCGCGCTCGAATGCCGCGTCGTCGTGACGATTCGCGGTGAGCCGCAGATAGGCCAGGGCATCCTTGACCTCGGCGCGCTCGAAGAAGCGCTGGCCGCCATAGACGCGGTACTTGATGTCGCGCTGGATCAGCTGCTCCTCGAAGTTGCGCGACTGCGCATTCGAGCGATACAGGATCGCGCAGTCCTTCGCATTGCCATACTCGGCGACGTATTCGCGGATGCGCTCGATCACGAAGCGCGCCTCGTCCTGCTCGTTGTAGGCGGCGTACAGCGCGATGCGCTCGCCGTCGTCGCCGGCTGTCCACAGTTGCTTGCCGAGGCGGCCACTGTTGCGTTCGATCACGCTGTTGGCGGCTTTCAGGATGGTCGAGGTGGAGCGGTAGTTCTGTTCCAGCTTGATCGTGCGGGCGCCGGGGAAGTCGCGCAGGAACTGCTGCATATTCTCTACCTTGGCGCCGCGCCAGCCGTAGATCGACTGGTCGTCGTCGCCCACCGCGAACACTTTGCCGAGGTTGCCGGCGAGCACGCGGATCCACGCGTACTGCAGCGTGTTGGTGTCCTGGAATTCGTCGATCAGCAGATGCCGCCAGCGTTGCTGGTAGTGCTCCAGCACGGCCGGGTTTTTCAGCCACAGCTCGTGCGCGCGTAGCAGCAGTTCGGCGAAGTCGACCAGCCCGGCGCGGCGGCAGGCGTCTTCATAGGCTTGATAGATCTTGACGAAGGTATGCGTGACCGGATGATCGCGATGCTCGATGCTGTCCGGACGCTTACCCTCGTCCTTCCAGTGGTTGATCTGCCAGCTGGCCTGCCGGTGCGGATACTTCGCATCGTCCAGACCCAGTCCGGCGATCACGCGCTTGACCAGTCGCAGCTGGTCGTCGGAATCGAGAATCTGGAAGCCTTCGGGCAAGCCGGCCTCGCGCCAGTGCCGGCGCAGCAGCCGATGCGCGATGCCGTGGAAGGTGCCCACGGTAAGGCCCTGGGTGCCGCCGGGGATCAGCGCTTCCAGACGCGCGCGCATCTCCCCAGCGGCCTTGTTGGTGAAGGTGACGGCGAGAATCGCCCACGGCGGCACCGCCTCAGCCTGGGTCAGCCAGCCGATGCGGTGAGTGAGTACGCGGGTCTTGCCGGAGCCGGCGCCAGCCAGCACCAGGTAGTGGCCGGGCGGGGCGCAGACGGCTTCGCGCTGGGCTTCGTTGAGCGGGTCGATCAGATACGAGACATCCATCGCGTCAATTGTAGCGGGCCGCAAACGAAAACCGCCGCGAAGGCGGCGGTTTTCAGAGGTTTCGGCGCAGCTCAGCCCTTCTTCAGGAAGCCGCCGACCGCCAGCACGCCGCCCACCACGATGCCGGCGATGCCGATCCACTGGGGTACGCCTTTGTCATGGGTGGCGGTGATTTTGGCCGAGCCGATCTGCAGCAGCGTATCGGTGTCCTGGTAACTGGCGTGGCCGGAGACGATCCAGATGCCGGCCACCAGCAAGATGATGCCGACGATGATCAGTCCTGCGCGCATGGATGCTCCCCTTGATGGATGTGGCTTGAGTATGCCGGGTGTCGGTGTGCACAAAAAGTACAGGCCGAATCGCAGACAAAAAAAGGCCCCGAAGGTTAGGGGGAACCTTCGGGGCCGGGCGGACGCGAGGGACCCAGGGGAGAGGTTCGCGTCCGTGGCGGCTCAGGGAGGTGAGCCAGCCGTGGATGCCGTTGCGTGCATCCGAAGACTTAGATGCGGATGTACCGAGAAAGTTTCAACCGCCGACGAAAAAATTTAGCGCCGGTTCAGTTGATGAAACCTTAACGTGCAAGTTGTTGTTGCATATGTCGGCCTGAGTGCCTCGCACATGAGTGGTTGCCTCAATGTGCTTCATCCCAGTTCGCGCCCACGCCTACATCGACCAGCAAGGGCACCGCCAGTTCCGCCGCACCGGACATTCGCGAGATCACCGCGGCACGCACTTCGTCGACTGCATCGGCACGCACCTCGAACACCAGTTCATCGTGCACCTGCATCAGCATATGCACGTCATCGCGTCCGGCGATCCAGCCGGCCACCGCGATCATCGCGCGCTTGATGATGTCGGCTGCGCTGCCCTGCATCGGTGCGTTCACCGCGGCGCGCTCGGCGCCCTGACGCAAGCCCTGGTTGCGCGAGGTGAGGTTTTCCAGATACAGCCGGCGGCCGAAGATGGTTTCGACGTAGCCGTCGCGATGTGCCTGTTCGCGAGTGGCGTCCATGAACGCGCGCACGCCCGGATAGCGCGAGAAATAGCGGCCCATGTAGTCGCTGGCCTCACCGCGGTCCACACCGAGCTGGCGTGCCAGCCCGAATGCACTCATGCCGTACATCAGGCCGAAGTTGATCGCCTTGGCGGCGCGGCGCTGGTTGGTGGTGATCTCTTCCGGCGGCACGCCGAACACTTCTGCCGCGGTGGCGCGATGCACGTCGTCGCCGGAATGGAACGCGCGCAGCAGGCCTTCGTCGCCGGACAGGTGCGCCATGATGCGCAGTTCGATCTGAGAATAGTCGGCCGCGAGAATCCTCCATCCGGCTGGCGCGATGAACGCCTGGCGGATGCGCCGGCCTTCTTCGGTGCGCACCGGGATGTTCTGCAGGTTCGGATCGGACGAGGATATCCGCCCGGTTGCCACCGAACCCTGGTGATAGCTGGTGTGCACGCGGCCGGTGCGCGGATTGACGATGCCGGACAGCTTGTCGGTGTAGGTCGAGCGCAGCTTGGCCAGGCCGCGGTAGTCGAGGATCAGACGCGGCAGCTCGTGAGCGTCGGCGATCGCTTCCAGCGCTTCCTCGTTGGTCGATGGCTGGCCGGTCGGCGTCTTCAGTTTCGCCTGCAGGCCGAGCTCGTCGAACAGCACGGCCTGCAGTTGCTTGGGCGAATCGAGATTGAACTCGTGTCCGGCCAGCGCATACGACTGCTGCTGCAGCTCCAGCATGCGCTTGCCCAGCTGCTGGCTCTGCCGGCGCAGTTCGTCGCCGTCGATCAGCACGCCACGTTGCTCCATGCCGGCCAGCACCGGCACCAGCGGGATCTCGATGTCTTCGTAGACCTTGCGCAGCGCCGGAATGCTCTCGAGCAGCGGCCACAACGCGAGGTGCAGGCGCAAGGTGATGTCGGCGTCCTCGGCGGCGTAGCGGCAGGCGGTGTCCAGGTCCACCTGCGAGAACGAGATCTGCTTGGCGCCCTTGCCGGCGACCTGCTCGTACTTGATCGTCTCGTAGCCGAGATATTTCTTCGCCAGCGAATCCATGTCGTGGCGCGTGGCGGTGGCGTTCCACACGTAGGATTCGAGCATCGAATCATGCTTCAGGCCCTGCACGACGACGCCGTAGTTCGACAGGATGTTGATGTCGTACTTCGCGTGTTGGCCGAGCTTGGGCCTGGTCGGATCTTCGAATACCGGTTTCAGCTCGCGCAGCACCTCATCGCGATCGAGCTGCTGCGGCGCGCCGGGATAGTCGTGGCCGAGCGGGATGTAACAGGCCTTGCCCGCTTCCACCGCGAAGCTGATGCCGACGATGTCCGCGCGCGTCGCGTCGATGCTGGTGGTCTCGGTGTCGAACGCGATCAGCTCGGCGTGGCGGAGTTTCCCCAGCCACGCGTCGAGTTGCGGCTGGGTGGTGACCAGCTCGTATGTGCCGGGGGCGGATAATGCAGCAGCAGGCGTGCTCGCCGGTAGGAGCGCACCCTGTGCGCGATCGGTTTGCGGGGTGGCTTCAACGGTGGCCGGTTCGCGCACAGGGTGCGCTCCTACAGAGGCTCCGTTGTCGAGATCCTTCAGTGCCGCCTTGAATTCATAGCGCGCATACAACTCACGCAGCTGCGCGGTATCGGCGTCGCGCTGGGCCAGATCGGTGGGACCGAACTCCAGCGGCACGTCGGTCTTGATCGTCACCAGTTCGCGCGACAGCGGCAGCTGCGGCAAGGCCTCGCGCAGGCTCTCGCCGATCTTGCCGCCGATCTTGTCGGCGTTCGCGATCACGCCGTCCAGCGTGTGGTATTCGGCCAGCCATTTGGCTGCGGTCTTGGGGCCACACTTGGGTACGCCCGGCACGTTGTCGACGGTGTCGCCGGTGAGCGCCAGAAAGTCGATAATCTGCTCCGGCCGCACGCCGAATTTTTCCATCACACCGGCGCTGTCCATCACCGTGTTGCTCATGGTGTTCACCAGGGTGACATGCGCGCTTACCAGCTGCGCCATGTCCTTGTCGCCGGTGGAGACCAGTACCTCGATGCCGAGTGCCTGCGCCTGTACCGCCAGCGTGCCGATCACGTCGTCGGCCTCCACGCCGGGCACGCGCAGAATCGGAAAGCCTAGCGCACCGACTATCGCCAGCATCGGCTCCACTTGTGCGCGCAGGTCGTCCGGCATCGGTGGGCGGTTCGCCTTGTACTGGTCGTACAGCGCATCGCGGAAGGTCGGGCCGGGCGCGTCGCTGACGAAGGCCAGATACTCCGGCTTCGCTTTCAGCGTGGCACGCAGCATGTTGACCACGCCGAACAGCGCACCGGTCGGCTCGCCGTGCGCGTTGCTCAGTGGCGGCAGCGCGTGGAATGCGCGATACAGGTAGGAAGAGCCGTCGATCAGGATGAGTTTGGGCATGGGGTGTGCTGACCTATGCGAAGCAGGTCGCGCCGGGAGCTGTTTGCCGGCGGGACAAGGAGGAGTGAGGGAGTGTATGTCGATACACGACGGAATGATGACGCAGGGC